>CBFHAF010000014.1:0-19612 GCA_965653435.1 uncultured Chitinophaga sp. | reverse complement strand
ACCAATCAGACTACCCCGCTAAACCCCGTAACATGTGGGAACTTGGTTTCCACGGTGGATACCACTTCATTAAAGGTGATGTAGCTGCTCTCCCCGGCTTCGGCGGTGGTATCTCCCTGAGAAAAGCTATCGGTCATACTTTCTCTATCAGAGGTGAATATACTGGTTCTTTCGACTACGGTCTGGATTACCAGCTGAAACCTAACAACGGCGGTTTCGCAGCTTATAACGCTACCGCAGCCCTGAACGGCGGCAACATCGTACCGGCTTACAAAACCGCTACCCACCAACTGTCTCTGGACTTCATCGCTTCCCTCAGCAACATCCTGTTCTATAAGGCGCAGCCTAAAGTGAACTGGTATGTATTTGGTGGTTACAGCATCCTGATGGCAGACGTTGACGTTGACGCGCTGAACGCTTCCGGCGCCGGCTATGATTATAGCGGCATCAACTTCAGCGGCAAGAAAAAAGACATCCGCGACGCCCTGAAAGATCTGCATGACAAAGAATACGAACAAAACGCTCCCGCTCAGGGCAACCGTGTTCAGATCGGCCGTAACGACGACAACCAGCTGCTGCGTCACGCTGTTGACTTCGGTACTGGTATCGCTTTCAAAGTTTCTAAACGTTTCAACATCGGTATAGAAGAAAAACTGACCCTTCCCTTTGATGACTATCTGGACGGTTTTACTGCCGCTCAATACGACAAAGGCCAGGACTTCTTCTCTTACACCAGCGTGCGTCTGAACTTCAACCTGGGCAACCCGAACAAACGCGTAGAACCCCTCTGGTGGGTTAACCCGCTGGACTTCGCTTACAATGAGCTGAACAGCCCCCGTCGCATGAAACTGCCGACTCCTGTTCTGCCCGATGCTGACGGCGACGGCGTAACTGACCAGTTCGACCGCGAACCCAACACTCCTGCCGGCGCACCCGTTGATTCTCACGGTGTTGCTAAAGACACAGACGGTGACGGTGTTCCTGACTACAAAGACAAACAGCTCATCACCCCGACATATTGCCAGCCTGTTGACGCTGACGGCGTAGGTAAATGCCCGGATCCTGAGTGCTGCAAGAACATGGTTCAGCAACCTGCATGCGCTAGCCTGGTATTCCCCAGCGTAGCCTTCAAAGGTTCTTCTACCAAAGTATCTTCCGACAACGAAGCCATCCTGAGCAGCGTAGCTAACACCCTGCGTCAGAACCCCTCTTGTAATGTACTGGTTACCGGCCACGCTGGTGCCAAAGGCAAGAAAGGCGGTGTTGACCTGAGCTCTCGCCGTGTGGATGCAGTGATCGACTACCTGGCTGAAAAACAAGGTATCGACCGCGGCCGCTTCATCAAACAGAACACTCCTGGCGAATCCAGCACTGTAGACTTAGCTCCTGCTAACTAATACAGCACCGGATAACCACGGTAAATATTTCAGAACAGGCTGCTCATTGAGCAGCCTGTTCGCATTTTTAGGCATTCCCCCAAAAATAAATATCCTGCGGATTGAACCCCCGACCCCGGTTGCCCGTTATAAAGTAACGCGTTTTTTACACTTGCAAATCCTGATTAATTATCACTAAATTTGACCAGCCTTAAACTTATATTGTTTTTAGCGTGGTAAAAGACTTCAATAAAGCTACCCTGGCCGGTCTGATTGTGGCGTTGGGTATCATCTACGGCGATATCGGTACCTCTCCGCTTTACGTGTTCAAAGCCATTGTTGGAACCAACGAGATCAGCGAGCTGCTGGTGATCGGCGGTATTTCCTGCATCATCTGGACACTCACCCTTCAGACTACGGTCAAATACGTAATCCTTACGCTGAAAGCAGACAATAAAGGTGAAGGCGGTATCTTTTCACTTTACGCCCTTGTAAGGCGGCACGGCAAATGGACGGTCGTTTTCGGTATGATCGGCGGGGCTGCGCTGCTGGCAGACGGGATCATTACGCCCCCCATCACGGTCACCTCGGCCGTGGAAGGCTTGCGTACCCTGCCCGTGTTCAAGGACCTTGGCACCTGGACCATCGTGAAGATCGTGCTGGTGATCATCACACTGCTGTTTTTCATGCAGCAGTTCGGTACCATGTCCATCGGCAAAATGTTCGGCCCCATCATGGTCATCTGGTTCAGTATGCTCGCCATACTGGGGGTAGCCCATATTGCGGACGATCTCAGCGTTCTGAAGGCCTTCAACCCTTACTATGGTGTAAAATTACTGGTGCTCTACCCGCACGGTTTCCTGCTGCTGGGGGCCGTCTTTCTATGTACCACGGGGGCGGAGGCCCTCTATTCGGACCTTGGGCACGTAGGCCGCGGCAACATCCGCGTTTCCTGGATCTATGTTAAGATTGCGCTGATACTCAACTATCTGGGCCAGGGTGCCTGGCTGCTCACCCAGCAGGGCAAAACGCTGAACGGCGAAAACCCCTTCTTCCTGATCATGCCCGAGTGGTTCGTGATCTTCGGGGTGCTGATCGCTACCATCGCTTCCGTTATTGCCAGCCAGGCCCTCATTTCCGGATCGTTTACCCTCATTTCAGAGGCCATGCGCCTCAATCTCTGGCCTAAGCTCAAGATCAACTACCCGACGGAATTGCGCGGGCAATTATATATACCCGGCATCAATTTAATGCTGTTTGTTGGCTGCGTATCCATCGTATTGCTGTTTAAAGAATCATCCGCCATGGAAGCAGCTTACGGGCTTTCCATCACCATTTGTATGCTGATGACCTCCTGCCTGTTCGCTTTCTATTTATATACCCGCCGCGTGAAACTCGCATGGATCGCCGTGTATCTGGCCGTATATCTCACCATCGAATTCTCTTTCCTGCTGGCCAACCTCGTAAAATTCACCCACGGCGGTTATGTGACCGTGATCGTGGCCGGCGCCCTTTTCCTCGTGATGTATGCATGGTTCAGGAGCCGAAAGATCAAGAACCGTTACGTGGAATTCGTGCGGCTGGAAGATTATTTGCCCATCCTGCAGGAGCTCAGCAACGACACGTCCATCCCCAAATACGCCACGCACCTCGTGTACATGAGCAGCGCGGACAACCCGAAGGAAATAGAGCACAAGATCATCTACTCCGTGCTCAACAAAAAACCCAAACGCGCTGATATTTATTGGTTTGTGCATGTAGACGTGGTGGATGAGCCGTATATGAGCGAATACACTGTTCAGACCATTATTCCCAACGAAGTGATCAGGGTGGAATTCAGGCTGGGCTTCAGGGTGGAGCAAAGGATCAACCTGATGTTCAGGATGGTGGTGGAAGACATGGTGCGCAACAAGGAAGTAAACATCACCAGCCGTTACGAATCTCTCAGCAAAAACAACGTGGTGGGCGATTTCCAGTTTATCGTGATGGAAAAGTTCCTCTCGCACGACAACGACCTGCCCCTGCATGAGCGTATCATCATGCGGATCTACTTTATGCTCAAAAAGATCGGGCTGTCTGAAGAACGCGGTTTCGGCCTCGATTCCAGCTATGTTACCATCGAGAAATTCCCGCTCGTAGTGGCTCCTGTGACCAACCTGCAGCTAAAGCGCGTGCAGGACCGGTACCGCTATGATATCGAATAGAATGAGTTTGCATGAAAGCGCAATAGATATTATATTGTGAGCTTCCAAACATGCTACTCGTTATGCTTAAACACGTCTTTGCCACGGGCCTGTCCCTGGTGCTTACCCTGACTTTATATGCACAGAACGGCGTTTCTGCCGATTACAAAGAACTGAAAGACCCGCGTGAAGTGGACCATGCCGCATGGCGCAGCGTCCGTTCAGGCATGAATGTGGCCTTCGGCAGCGCCGATGTGCGGTACGACAAGATATTTGCCCCCGAATCCGGTTCCCTGCGCTCCAGCTGGAACACCAAAGCCTGGAAGGGAGAGAAGGTACACACCCAGTTCCTGCTCTGGTCCACCATCCCGGAATCCGGCATCAGCATCGTGACCAGTCCTCTTAAAGGCAAGAACGGGAATGTGATACCTTCAGAGGCTATTTCAACGGGTTTTGTGCGTTATGTGATGACCGACGAGCTGAACAGCGAGGGCGGCGGATGCGGGCACCGCAAGCCCGGACAGTTTGATTCCTCTCTCGTGGCAGACGGCATCGATTTTATCAAAAGCATCAATATGGCGGCAAACACCACTCAGCCTGTATGGCTGAGCGTGACCGTGCCGCCGCAAACACCGGCCGGTACCTATTCCGGAAGCATACAGATCAAGACGGCTAGAGGCTCAGTTGTAAGCGGATTGGGATATGAGATCACCGTGCTGGACCGTACGCTTCCCCAGCCTAAAGACTGGGCCTTTCACCTGGACCTCTGGCAAAGCCCCTATGCCGTTGCCCGCGTGCACAATACGCCGTTGTGGAGCAAAGCACATTTCGAGGCCATGAAGCCTTACATGAAAATGCTGGCCAATGCCGGGCAAAAAGTGATCACGACCAGCATCATTTACGACCCCTGGAACAGCCAGACCGAAGATATTTACGGCGACATGGTGAAATGGACCAAAAAGAAAGACGGCTCCTGGAACTTCGACTACACCGTGTTCGACCAATGGGTGAGCTTTATGCAGGAAATGGGCATCAAAAAAGAGATCGCCTGCTTCAGCATGATCCCCTGGAACCTGAAATTCTATTATTTCGATGAAAGCACAGGTAAAAATGAAGTGCTGGTAGCTAAACCCGGAACCGCTGAATACGATAACCACTGGCGCCCCATGCTGGCGGACTTCGCCAAACACCTTAAATCCAAAGGCTGGTTCGATATCACCTGTATCGCCATGGACGAGCGGCCGATGGAAGCCATGCAAAGCGCCATCAAGCTGATACGCAGTGTGGATAAGGATTTTAAAGTATCACTCGCCGGTAATTACCATAAGGAACTGGTGAACGACATCTTTGATTACTGCGTAGCCTCCGGACAGGATTTTACGAAAGAAGAAAGGAAATGGCGCCTGGAGAAAGGCTGGCCTACCACCTATTACACCTGCTGTTCCGAAGGTTTCCCGAACACTTTCACCTTTTCGCCGCTGGCGGAATCAGCATGGCTGGGCTGGCACGCCGCTGCAAAAAATTACACCGGCTACCTGCGCTGGGCATTCAATTGCTGGGTGAAAGAGCCTTTGCAGGATTCGCGTTTCCGTACCTGGGCAGCGGGCGACACTTACCTCGTGTATCCCGGCCCGCGTTCTTCCATGCGTTTTGAAAGGATGATAGAAGGCATCCAGACGTATGAGAAGATCCGCATACTGAAAGCGGAAGGGAAGGGGCCGCAGCTGGAAAAGATACTGTCAACGTTCGAGATCAATGCCCTGAAAGCGAAGAAGGCGGGAGATATGGTGGATGCAGGAAATACAGTGCTGAACTCTCTTTAAAGAATAAAAAAATCCTCCGAAGAGTCGGAGGATTTTTTTTAACACAACTAAAAAACAATCAAACTAATTTCTTTTTTATTGCATCAGTCGGGTTTTTTACCGTCCAGGAAGGTGTTGATCGTGTTGATCTCCGCCTGGTCGTTTTGCCCGTTGCCAACGGTGTAGCTGGAATAGAAGTGTTCGGCGGAGCCGGCACCGTTATCCAGGTTCACATTCCGGCGAAGGTATGCCGGCACGTTTTCGATCTCCTGGTTGTTTTCCATATTCTTCACGTTGAAGCTGATGCTGCGTAATTTCGCCACCCTTTCCATCTGTTTGCGTTTCTGCTCTTCCTGCTGCTCGTCCAGCAGCTGCTGGGGCTGCGGTTGCGCCTGTTGCTGCGGTTGAGGCTGCACGGGTTCCTGTTCGGGGGCGGATTCCTCTTTGTACACCATTTTCATTTCATCCTGCTGGTTATTGCTCACCGGTTCCACGTAGATGTTGGAAGGGCGGCTCAGGTAACCTCCGGATGCGGAGCCGGCTGCCGGTGCGGATGGCTGCTGCGGGGCCTGTTGTTGAACAGGCTGCGGTTGCGGCTGCGCCTGCTGCACAGGCTCCGGGGGAGCTTGTTGCTGCGGCTGCGCGGGTTCTACCGGCTCGATGTTGAGCGTATAGGTTTCGCGCGGCGGAGCGGGCGGTACAAAGGCTGCTGTGGGCGCAGGGTGGGCAACCTGCGGCTCTACGAGCTTCGGCGCCATTACGTCCCTGATCTCTTCGTCGGGCTCATCAGAGAAGAGCATGGCCTGGCTGTTCATTTTCTTTTCGTCGCCTTCCTGGCCGAGGGTCATCACGATCTTCGGCTCTTCTTTGGCGGGTTGGGCCACTACGCTGCCTGAAGGTTTCTGTTGCTGGATGGGGTTCTGCTCAAAGCCGGTGGCAATGATAGTAACGCCCAGATTGCGTTCCAGCGTCTGGTCGTAGCCCACGCCGAGGATCACATCACAATCTTCGCCGGCCATGCTTTGCACGTAGGCCTGGATGGTATCCATTTCATCCAGCGTATGCTCGAACTCGCCTTCGGCGGAAGAAATATTGATAAGGATCCATTTGGCTCCTTTGATGTCGTTGTCGTTCAGCAGCGGGGAAGTAAGCGCTTCCTCAATGGCTTTCTGCGCGCGGTATTCGCCTTCAGCCACTGCCGCGCCCAGGATGGCCACGCCGCCGTTGCGCATTACGGTGCAAACGTCCGCAAAGTCCACGTTGATCTGCCCGGTGCTGTTGATCACATCGGTGATACATTTGGCAGCGGTAGCCAGTACGTTGTCTGCTTTTTCGAATGCGGCTTTGAATTTCAGGTCGCCGAACTTCTGGCGGAGCTTATCATTGGAAATGATCAGCAGGGTGTCCACATAATCTTTCAGCCGGTTGATGCCTTCTTCCGCCTGCTGCATCCTTTTTTTCCCTTCGTAAGAGAAGGGAGTGGTAACGATGCCTACGGTAAGAATGCCCAGTTCCTTGCATATTTTGGCAATGATGGGTGCGCCGCCGGTGCCGGTGCCGCCGCCCATGCCTGCTGTGATGAACGCCATCTTGGTATTCACTTCCAGTATCTTTTTGATTTCTTCAAAGGATTCTTCCGTTGCCTGCTCGCCGATCCGGGGATTGGCGCCGGCTCCCAAACCCTGTGTAAGGTGTGGCCCCAGCTGTACCTTGTTGGGTACGGGACTGTTCGCAATAGCCTGTGCATCGGTATTGCAGATAATGAAGTTCACCCCCTCGATGTTCTGACTGAACATGTGGTTCACCGCATTGCTACCACCGCCACCAATGCCTATCACTTTGATGATGGAGGATTTTTCCTTTGGAAGATCAAAATGTATCATGACTCTTTCTCTTTAAATGGGTTAGTATTTGGTGTACCGTTTTCCTACGCTACTATTTTTGATCGTGTTTTAAAAAATTGATTATTCATGCAACAATCACGCCACGCTGGTACTGTTACAGCTTTGCGTCTTCCTCTTCGGTGAACATGTCGATGATCTTTGTTTTCATCCTGTCCAGGAAACCTTTGAGGGAAGCATTCCTTTCTACTGCTTTCCTGTGCTGGCGTGCATCGGCTGTTTCTTCCGGCTGTTCGTCTTCCGTCCAGTCCTCAGTGTCATCCGCCAGGCGGGAAGCTTTTTCTTTCGCGAAGTAACTGGTGTTGATCTTCACGTAATTTTCTTCCAGCGCGCGTTTATCGTTTTCGTAATCGTTGTATCCTTTCAGGATGAGGCCAACGCAGGTGGCATACATGGGCTTGGTAAGCTCGTCTGTATGGCCGCTTGCGAGGTGCTCGTTCGGGTAACCGATGCGGGCGCTTACGCCGGTGGTGTATTCCGTGAGCTGGATCAGGTGTTTCAGCTGTGAGCCGCCGCCGGTGAGGATGATACCGCCGTTCAGCATCTTGTTGTCCATCCCGATCTGCTTGAGGTGGTATACTACGAAATCGAGTATCTCGCTCATTCTTGCCTGGATGATGTGCGCCAGGTTCTTCACCGAAATCTCTTTCGGGCTCTGGCCGCGCAGGCCGGGAATGGTGATATAAGCGTTGTTCTTGGCCTCGTCTGCCAGGGCGTAACCGAACTGTACCTTCATTTGTTCAGCCTGTGTTTTCAATACACCCAGGCCGTTCTTAATATCGTTGGTGATGTTTTCGCCACCATAGGGGATCACAGCGGTATGTTTCAGTACGCCTTCGTAGAACACGGCCAGGTCCGTAGTACCGCCGCCGATATCCACGATCGCAACGCCGGCTTCAAAGTCCATATCGCACATAACGGCGGCTGCGGATGCCAGCGGTTGCAGCACGAGGTCTTTGATGCGCAGGCCTGATTTCTCCACGCTGCGGTTGATGTTGCGGATGGCGTTCTTGTCGCCGGTGATGATGTGGAAATTCGCACCCACTTTCACACCGCTCATCCCGATGGGATAGGTGATGTTCTGCAGGCTGTCCACGATATACTGCTGCGGGATCACGTCAATGATCTGGTCGCTGGCAGGGATCACGGTCTTATACTGGTCGTTGATCAGCTGATCGATGTCCTTCTGGGAAATTTCCGCATCGGTATCGTTGCGCACGATATCCCCGCGGGTTTGAAGGCTTTTGATATGATGACCGGCGATGCCTACGTATACTTCGTTGATCTCAAGGTTTGGATTGGATGCATAGCAGTTCTCAAGGGCCTGGCGGATGGCCTTGATAGTTTGATCGATGTTGAGCACCATGCCGTGCTGCACACCGAATGATGGGGCTTTCCCGAATCCGAGGATTTCCAGTTTCCCGTATTCATTCTTCCTTCCTGCAATGGCTGCTATCTTCGTGGTACCAATGTCGAGACCTACAATGATGGGAGCTTCCTGATTCATGGTTCTTTATTGTTTTTTAGTTGCGATTACGATTATTAGGTTTATTATACACTGCCTTGGGCGTTGGGCCGGAATTCCGGCTGGCTGGCCTGGCACTGGATCTGGAAGCGGGTTTTACCGTTTTGGCGGGCTTTTCAGCTGGCTTTGCTGCTGGTTTTACAGCAGCCGGTTTATCCGCTGGCTTGGGGTTCGTTACGGCCGCCGGTGGCGCCAGGTCCGCATCCATGGTTACGTCTGCAATGGATGAATCCCGGTACATCGGCGGCGGCGGAGCGCTCTTTCCATCTCTGCGTGTTCCTATCACTTCTTCATGATACGCTATATTTATCCGTGAATAAGTATTCCAGCCTGCTTTGCTTAAGCCTTCGCGGTAGAAGATCAGCAGCTTGGAAAATTTAGTGCCTATATCTGTACCATCCCCGAATACGATCACATGATCGCCGAGTTTGGGAATGATCTCGAATTTCCTGTCACCGGTGATCATCACCTGTTCCACCTGTGCGTTCCAGAAGGTATCTGCCGCAATGTAACCCGCCATGTTGCCGATCTGCGTGTACAGCAGGCTGTCTTCTTTCCGGAGCTGCACCGCGTCCGTGGGGAAGCCGGTGAACACGGGCACCCTGGCGGAAAACCGGTCGGATACGGGGATGCGCTCGCCCTGTTCGTCCAGGTAAAAGCTGTTGCCTGAGAAGGTGAACACCCGCGCGACCGGATCGCGCTGCACCACGTTCACGTTGAGGATGTCCTGGTTGTCCAGGTACAGCTCTGCTGAACGTACCCAGGGATCGCTTTCCACAACGCGCTCCAGGTTGGCCAGGTTGATCTGGCTGATGGGCATGCCCACAGGGTTCTGGCTTTTATCGGTGATGATCAGCTGTTTGATATCTTTTTCATTGATGAAAGCGTTCCGGTCGTCGCCCTGCAGGGTAACGTGAATGCCTTTGCACTTTTCACTGTCCTTGTCATGCACCGCGGCCGCCAGCAGCACGGCAAAGCCAGCCAGCACGCCGCTCCAGAGGAGCACGATGCCGATGCGTTTGAGGGCTGTTTTGGTTTTAGGTTGCATGTTCTATATCAGTTTTATCAGTTCAATATTTCAGTCAATGGTTCGCGCAGCAGGTCTATATCTCCTGCGCCCGCGGTGATCAGCAATTCCGGCCGGTGATTGCGTATCCAGTCCGGCACTGCGTTCCTCTCCATGACGATCACTTCCGGCCCTTTGATCTTTTCCGCGATCATTTCGCTGGTTACACCTTCTATCGGCAGCTCGCGCGCCGGGTAGATGGGCAGCAGTATCACTTCATCCGCCAGCGACAAGGTTTCCCCGAAGCCTTCCGCAAAATCGCGGGTGCGGGTGAAGAGGTGAGGCTGGAAGATGACCGTGCACTTTTTTCCCCTGAAAAGGGTTTTGGCGCTGTTGATCAATGCCCGCAGCTCTTCAGGGTGATGCGCGTAATCGTCGATATATACGATACGGTCGTTTTTTACCAGGTAATCGAAGCGCCGCCGGATGCCTTTGAAGTCGCCCACTGCCGCGCGGATCTTTTCGTTGCTGATGCCGAGCAGGTGCGCTACGCCAATGGCAGCTACCGCGTTCTCCACATTATGCATGCCGCCGATGTACAGCTTTACGTTGTCTATGATCCAGTCCTGCTGCACTACATCGAACTCATAACCGCCGTTTTCCATGCGGATGTTGGTGGCGTAGATGTCCGCCGCATCATTTTGCAGGCTGTACGTGATCTGGTGGTCGCCTTTCAGTTCTGCTGCGCGGGGCAGGCCATGCCTTGCGAGCAGGGTGCCGTTCGGCTTGATGTTGCCGCTGTACTGGATGAACGCCTCTTCCACGGCCTGTTCGGTACCGTAGATATCGAGGTGGTCAGGGTCCATGGCGGTGAGCACGGCAATATCCGGGCTCAGCTTCAGGAAGGAGCGGTCGTATTCATCGGCTTCAATCACTGCCACCGGTTTTTCGCTGCTCCAGAAATTTTTGCCGTAGTTGGAGCTGATGCCGCCCAGGAAAGCATTGCAACCGTAACCGGAATGGCGCAGCAGTTGCGCGATCATAGTGCTCACGGTAGTTTTGCCATGGGTGCCGGCCACGGTGATGGCGTACAGCTCGCGGGTGATCTCCTGGAGCACGTCGCTGCGTTTCACCACTTCGTAACCGTTCTCCCGGTAGAACATGAGTTCTTTCTGTGAAGCAGGGATGGCAGGTGTATACACCACCAGGTCCGCCGCGCGGTCTATCTGCTCCAGGTCTTCCGAATAATGAATACGGATGCCTTCGGCTTCAAGCTGCTGCGTGAGCAGGGTGGAGGTACGGTCGTAACCGCTCACCGCCACGCCCTTCTCATTGAAGAACCGTGCAATGGCGCTCATTCCGATGCCGCCGATGCCTATGAAATAGATCCTATGTATCTTCTTTAGCTCCATCCGGGGATAAATATTATTTGATCAGTCCGAGCACTGCCCGGGCGATCGTCATATCTGCGTTCGCATTGCCCATCGGGGCAATGTTCGTTTCTAATTTTTCCATCAGCGCCTTGTTCTGCACCAGGCTGAGCGCTTCATTGGCCAGCCGGGTGAACGCTTCGCCGTCTTTGATCATCAGAGCAGCCTGTTTGTGTACAAGGCTGAGCGCGTTCTGCGTCTGGTGATCTTCGGCTGCAAACGGGTACGGCACGAAGATGGACGGTTTTTTCACCACGCAAAGCTCGGCAATGGCGAGGGCTCCTGCGCGGGAGATCACCGCGTCGGCGGCTTTGTAGGCAAAGTCCATCACGTTGATGAAGTCGTACACTTTCACATGCGTGTTGAACGGCGCCGCGGCGGCTTTGGCCTGTTCGTAGAACAGTTTGCCGGTTTGCCAGATCAGCTGCACATCCTTGTTTACAAACTCCGCCAGGTGGGGGAGCAGCGCTTCGTTGATGGACTTGGCGCCCAGGCTGCCGCCGACGGCCAGTATGGTGGGTTTTCCCATCATCAGCCCGAAGTGGCGGAGCGCTTCGTCTTTTGTAACGGCGCTCTGCGTGATGGCGCCGCGAACGGGGTTGCCGGTGTAGAGGAGTTTTTCAGCGGGGAAGAACTTCTCCATTCCTTCATACCCGGTGCATATTTTTTGTGCCTTGCGGCCCAATATCTTGTTGCTTTTGCCGGCCCAGGAGTTTTGTTCCTGTATCAGCGTGGGAATGCCCCTGCGCTGCGCCTGGCGCAGAACGGGGAAGCTGGCGTATCCGCCAACACCCACAGCTACATCCGGCTGGAAGCGGTTCAGCACGCCTTTTGCCTGGTTCAGGCTTTTCAGCAGCTTGAACGGCAGCAGCAGGTTCTTGAGCATGTTGCTGCGGTTGAAACCCGCTATCTCCAGGCCTTCTATCGGGTAACCCGCCTGCGGTACCTTTTCCATTTCCATTTTGCCTTTGGCGCCTACGAACAGGATATCGATATCCGGCTCCAGCTTGCGGAGGGCATTGGCAATGGCAATGGCCGGGAAGATATGACCTCCTGTTCCGCCGCCTGCTATGATTACTTTATGTGCCAAATTCAAAAATATTATTCCTTTATGCGGCAACTGCCGGATTGGTAACCTCCTGCTTCAAACCTATTTCTTCCACATTTCTCGATACGCTCAGAATGATGCCGATGGCAAGGCTGGTAAATATTACCGATGAGCCGCCCATACTTACCAGCGGCAGGGTGAGCCCTGTTACCGGCAGCAGGTGAACGTTCACCGCCATGTGCATCAGCGCCTGTATCACCAGCGTCACACTCAGGCCAAGGGCCAGGAATGCGCCGAAGGCATACGGGCAGTTCTTAAATATCCTTATACTTCGCAAGAGCAGGATCAGGTATGCGCCCAACACTAAAAAGGCGCCAAAGATACCATACTCTTCAAGAATAATTGCATAAATAAAGTCCGAATAAGGGTGCGGCAAAAAATTCCTCGCCGTACTGTTGCCCGGTCCTTTTCCCAGCGTTCCGCCGCCTGCAATGGCGATCATGGACTGCTGCACCTGGTAGGGCACATCGCTTTCTTCATTGCTGAAAAAACTTTCAACGCGTTTCTCCCAGGTTTTGGTACGTCCTTCCATGCCGGTCACTTTCGCGATCAGGAACATGAGCAATACCAGCACGATCGCGCCGCCTACCATGCCGAGCAGGAACTTCAGCGGCACGCGGCCGATAAAGCAGAGCAGCATGCAGCTGGCGCCGAGCAATAAAGCCGTACTCATGTTCGCCGGCATGATCAATGCGCAGATGATGCCCACGGGAACGATGATGGGGAGGAACCCTTTCCTGAAATCCGTGATCACCGCCTGCTTGCGGCTCAGCTGCCGGGAAACGTACATGAACAGCGCCAGCTTCGCAATGTCGGAAGTCTGGAACGTAAGGTTGATCACCGGCAGCCTGATCCAGCGGCTGGCGTCGTTCAGGTTGGAGCCGAACGCCAGGGTGTAGACCAGCAGCGGGATCGACACGAGGAACCCGATCTGCGCCACGCGTGAATATATGGTGTAGTTCACCCGGTGCGCGAAATAGATGATCAGGATGCCCAGCACGAGTACGGACAGTTGCTTGAACAGGTAGTATTCCGTATGCCCGCTATAAACGCGGTATGCCAAAGAGCCGGTTGAACTGTATACTGCCAACAAGCTTACCGCAGACAGGAAGAACACGATCGTCCAGATCACCTTGTCACCTTTCGTCCTTTGAAGTAAGTTGTTCACGTTGTTCGTTTAAATGATTAAAGTTCTCTCACTGCCTCCTTGAACTGGCGGCCTCTCTCTTCGTAATTCTTGAAGAGGTCGAAGCTGGCGCAGGCCGGGGAGAGCAATACCACGTCGCCTTTGCTGGCCAATTGGAAAGCCGCCGCTACAGCGTCTTTCATGTTGTCGGTGTTCACCATCACTTCCATGTCTTTAGACAGGGCTTCGTGAATCGGGCGGTTATCCACGCCCAGGCAAACGATCGCTTTTACTTTTTCCCTTACCAGGTCGCGGATGGCGCTGTAATCATTGCCTTTGTCCACACCACCCATGATCAGTATCACCGGGCGTTCCATGCTTTCCAGTGCAAACCATACTGAATTTACGTTGGTGGCCTTGCTGTCGTTGATAAAGTCCACACCGCGCACAGTAGCTACGTATTCCATCCGGTGCTCCAGGCTTGAGAAAGTGCTGAGGCTTTCGCGGATCTTTTCTTTCCGTATATCCATTGTGCGGCCTGCTATGCCTGCTGCCATTGAATTGTATAAGTTATGCTTACCTTTTAAAGCCAGGTCGTACATAGACATAATTACCGGTTCATCCTTCACCTGAATGTTCAGCTGGTCGTTTGCTATAAATCCTCCTTCGTTCAATGGTTCCATAATGCTAAAAGGTATTGGTTCTGAAAAAATGGGTTTCGATGCTAAATATTTCCTGATCTCAGGATCGTCTTTACAATAAATAAAATAATCTTCCTTCGTTTGATTCATGGCTATGCGGAATTTCGACGCCACATAGTTCTCCATTTTATAATCATAGCGGTCCAGGTGATCGGGCGTGATATTCAGCAGGACCGCCACATCCGGCTTGAATTCCACGATATCGTCCAGCTGGAAGCTGCTGATCTCGATGACGTAATAATCAGCGGGCTCCGTGGCCACCTGCCTGGCGTAACTCACTCCAATGTTCCCTACCAGCGCGGCGTTCAGCCCGGCGGTGCGGAAAATGTGGTGGGTGAGCGCCGTGGTGGTGCTTTTTCCGTTACTTCCCGTGATGGCAATGATCTTTTTGTCTTTACTGAAGCGCCAGGCCAGCTCTATCTCCGATATCACCGGCACCCCGCGTTCCCTCACTTTCTTCATCAGCTCGCTTTTTTCCGGTATGCCCGGGCTCTTCACTATTTCATCCGCACCGAGTATAATGTCCCAGGAATGGTGGCCTTCCTCGAAAGGAATATGGTTCACCGCCAGTTCCTGCTTATATATGTCCTTTATCTGCCCGCCGTCCGACACAAAAACGTCGAACCCTTGTTTTTTCCCCAGCAGGGCCGCACCTATTCCGCTTTCTCCGGCACCAAGTATAACAAGTCGCATTATCTCATTTTTAAAGTGGCGATTGCAAATACCACGCACATCACGGTCACGATCCAGAAACGAACGGCGATCTTGCTTTCATGATAGCCGAGCTTCTGGTAATGGTGGTGCAGCGGGCTCATGAGAAACACGCGGCGGCCTTCGCCAAATTTCCTTTTCGTGTATTTGAAATAGGTGACCTGTATCATCACGCTTAGGCTTTCTACGAAGAACACGCCGCAGATGATAGGCAGCAGCAGTTCTTTCCGCACGATGATCGCCAGGGAGGCGATGATGCCGCCCAGGGCAAGGCTGCCGGTATCGCCCATGAACACCTGCGCCGGGTAAGCATTGTACCAGAGGAAACCTACGCAGGCGCCCACGAACGCGGCAATGAAAATAGACAGCTCGCCGAGGTTCGGGATGTACATGATGTTCAGGTACTCTGCCAGCAGGATGTTGCCGCTCACGTAAGCAAATATGCCCAGGCCAATGCCGATCACAGCCGAAACGCCCGTTGCCAGGCCATCCAGCCCGTCCGTGAGGTTCGCGCCGTTGGAAACGGCCACGATAATTACGATCACGACCAGGATGTACAGCACGAAGGTATATTTCTCCGCCCCCGGTATCCAGGAGATCAGCTTCGCGTAATTGAACTCATGATTTTTTACAAAAGGGATGGTGGTGATGGGCGTTTTCACGTCCACGAACTTATGCCCGTCTTCCGTGATCCTTTCGGTGCTGCTGATCACTCTTTCGTAGGGCGCCAGCTTTTTGCCGGTCATCACCTCGCGGCTCATCACCACGTTGTCGTTGAAATACAGCGTAGTACCGATGATCAGCCCCAGGCCTACCTGGCCGAGGATCTTGAACTTGCCTGCGAGACCTTCTTTATTTTTCTTGAATACCTTGATGTAGTCGTCGATAAACCCGATGAGGCCCAGCCAGATGGTGGAGAGCAGTATCAGGAGGATGTATACGTTCATCACCCGGGCAAACAGCAGGGTGGGGATCACGATGGCGGAGAGGATGATGAGGCCGCCCATGGTGGGAGTGCCTTTTTTGGTTTGCTCGCCGGCCAGGCCCAGGTCACGGATGGTTTCCCCGATCTGCTTGCGCTGCAGGTAACGGACGATCCTTTTACCGAGCAGTAATGAGATCACGAGAGACAGCAATAACGCCATCGTAACGCGGAACGTGATGTACTGCCACATTCCGGTGCCGGTGTAGTTGAATTCTGTTTTGAGATAGTTGAAAAGATAGTATAACATATATAACGGTCGTGATCTGATTATTTTTCTAAAAGGTTGAATATTTCTATCAATACCTGTTTATCATCGAAGGGGTGTTTCACTCCTTTGATCTCCTGGTATTTTTCATGGCCCTTTCCCGCCACGAGAATGATATCTTCCTGCTGCGCGAAGCTCACCGCTGTTTTGATGGCTTCTTTGCGGTCCGCAATGGAAATGGTTTTGCGGCGCTGGTGCACGGCTACGCCTGTTTCCATCTGCCGGATGATCTCCTGCGGGTCTTCCGAACGGGGATTGTCCGACGTGAATATCACCCGATCGCTGTGTTCTGCCGCTACCTGGCCCATCACGGGACGTTTGGCGGTGTCCCTGTCGCCGCCGCAGCCTACCACGGTAATGATCTGCTCATGTCCTTCGCGGAGGTTCTTGATCGTGGCGAGCACATTCAGCAGGGCGTCCGGCGTATGCGCGTAATCCACGATGCCGATCACGCGGAGGTTTTTGGAAACAATGTAATCGAAGCGGCCTTCGGCGCCCTGTATATCGCTGAGGGCGGCCAGCACTTCGTCTTTATCTTTACCCAGCAGCACGGCCGAGCCGTAAACCGCCATGAGGTTGTATGCGTTGAATTCGCCGATGAGCCGGAAATGCACTTCCTTTTCGCCTACCAGCATAACGAGGCCGGTGAGGTTGTTTTCGAGGATCTTGCCTTTGAAATCCGCCATGGTGCGCAGGCTGTAAGTGGTTTTGCGCGCTTTGGTGTTCTGCAGCATCACGGTGCCGCGCTTGTCGTCCAGGTTGGTAAGGGCGAATGCGGTGGCGGGGAGGCTGTCGAAGAAGGCTTTTTTCACCCGGATGTATTCATCGAATGTTTTATGATAGTCCAGGTGGTCGTGCGTGATGTTGGAAAATATGCCGCCGGCGAATTTCAATCCAGCGATCCTCTGCTGGTGTACTGCGTGTGAGCTTACTTCCATGAAGGCATAATCGCAGCCCTGCGCCACCATGTCCGCCAGGAGGGCGTTCAGGCTCACCGGGTCTGGCGTGGTATGGGTGGCGGGAATGATGTTGTCGCCGATCTGGTTCTGCACGGTGCTCAGCAGGCCGCAGGTGTGGCCCAGGCGGGTGAACAGCCTGAACAGCATTGTGGCGATGGTGGTTTTACCGTTGGTGCCGGTTACGCCTACCAGTTTCAGCCGGTGGGAAGGATTGTCGTAGAAGTTGCCGGCCATTACGCCTGCAGCCTGGTGGCTGTTGGCCACCTGCACATAACAAACATCCGGCGAAATGGTGTCCGGCACGGTTTCGCAGATAACGGCGGCGGCTCCCTGGCCGATGGCCTTGGAAATAAAGTCGTGCCCGTCCGCCGCCAGGCCGCGGATGGCAATGAAAGCATCGCCCTGCCTGATCTGGCGGGAATCTATATGCAGGGCGTGGATGGCAATGTCGTTATTGCCGAGCACCTGCACGATGTTTACATTGTATAATATTTCCCGCAGCGTTTTCATTAGTTCATTACGTCTTTTTCAGTTGCCTAATGGGGCCTCACGGCCTCATTACTTCTTATCCGTCTTTTTATTTGTGTAATGGAGCCTTACGGCTTCATTAGTTCATTACGTCTTTTTCAGTTGCCTAATGGGGCCTCACGGCCTCATTACTTCTTATCCCTCTTTTTATTTGTGTAATGGAGCCTTACGGCTTCATTGGTTCATTACGTCTTTTTCAGTTGCCTAATGGGGCCTTACGGCCTCATTAGTTCTTATCCCTCTTTTTATTTGTGTAATGGAGCCTTGCGGCTTCATTGGTTCATTATGTCTTTTTCAATTGCCTGACAGGCATTCAGCTTAATTCTATAATGATCGTCTGTTCCTTCCCGATGCTGGTACCTCCGGGCAGTGACTGGCTGGTCACTCTTCCCGCTCCTTTGATCACAACGCGCAGTCCTGCATTTTCGAGCAGGTAAAGCGCGTCTTTCAATCCCATTCCCTTTACATCGGGCACAGTGCCGGATGGGGCTTTGATCGGCTGGAAGCTGAGCTTGTTGCCTTCAACGGCTGCGCTTACCCAATTGGATGCCGTCAGGCTTCCCTGCCAGGGCAGGTTAAGCGCCCTTGCCACACTGCGCCATTCGCTGCCCTTGCCGTTCTTGATAGCCATCAGCGTATCCAGGCCGCCGGCCTGCTGCACCGGCATCGGCTTCTGAACGGCCAGCGCATATAATTTATCCGCCACTTCCCTGAACACCGGGCCTGCAACGGTACCCCCATAGAACTTAGCGGCATGCGGCTTGTTCTTGATCACCACCACGCAGGTGTACTGCGGATCATCTGCCGGGAAGTAACCGGCGAAAGAAGACTGGTAGATCTTATCCACATAGCCGCGGTTGCCATTGGCTACCAGCGCGGTGCCTGTTTTGCCGGCAAAGCGGTAGTAAGGCGTCTGCAGCTTGGCTGCTGTGCCGTTCAGTACTACTCCTTCGAGCATATCTTTCAGGTGTTTGAGCGTACGGGCGGAGCAAACACTGTCCAGCAGCACTACCGGCTCAAATTGTTTCACCGGCTGGCCGTATTCCATAACGCTGTTCACCAGGTAAGGCTTCATCATTTTACCGTTGTTGGCCACGGCATTGTACAGCATAGCCGTTTGCAGCGGGCTTTGCAGCACTTCGTACCCGAAAGCCATCCAGGGCAGGGTAACAGCGCTCCAGCTTTTGTTCTCCGTGGTTTTGATGCGCGGCGTGCCTTCGCCTACGAGGTCGATGCCGGTCGGTTTGTCCAGGTGCAGCCTTTTCAGGTGGGCGGAGAAATCGTTCGGTTTCTTATAATAATATTGATAGGCGAGCTTTGCCATCCCTACGTTGGAACTGCGTTCGAATGCCTTTTTAACGGTCACGGTGGTGAAGTGGTGCGGCTCGGAATCGTACACTACGCGGCGGTTGATGGGCCAGCGGCCGTAATTCAGGTCTACCATGGAATTGGGCGTTACATAGCCGTCTTCCAGCAGCGCGATCATGGTGGCAAGCTTGAAGGTGGAGCCCGGTTCGCCTACATGGAGGGCGTAGTTCTGGTCTTCCCAGTAGCTGCCGTCTTTCTGGCGGCCAAGGTTGGCAATGGCTTTGATCTTGCCGGTCTTCACTTCCATGAGGATGCAGGTGCCGTGTTCCGCTTCGTTGGAGATCATCATTTTCATGAGGGCGTTCTCTGCGATGTCCTGCATATTCACGTCCAGCGTGGTGATGATGTCTTTGCCGTTTTCCGGTTCAATATCATAGCCTTCAACGGGCATATAGGTGCCGCCGGCGATGCGACGCATGAGGCGTTTGCCGGTAACGCCGCTGAGGCTTTCGTTATAGGTCCTTTCCAGGCCCACGTTCTGCGCGTTTTCGCGGGAGAGGCCGATGGTGCGGTTGGCGAGGAGCTTGAAGGGGTTGATGCGTTTGTTTTTCGTTTCAACGATCAGGCCGCCCTTGTTGCGCCCGAGGCGGAAGATGGGAAAGGAGCGGAGCTGCTGGTATTCGTCGAAGCGGATGTTA
>CBFHAF010000013.1:0-19979 GCA_965653435.1 uncultured Chitinophaga sp. | reverse complement strand
TAGAAGGCGGTGAATTCGTAATCCCAGCCAGTGTTCGCACAGATGCTCTGCCTGATGCCGGCGATCCCTGAGCCTTCGATGCCCACACCCTGGGCGCGCTGGCCGTCGCGGCAAATGAATTCGTCCGGAATGAAATAGGCCGCTTTGAACGGCGGGGCATCCTTGCCGGGGTCCATGATCAGCACGGGTGAAGCGAAGGGCTGCCATTCGTTGGCCACGATCGCATCTTCCTGCGTGTTGCGCGCTTCTTTCTGCGGCTTGTACCGGAAGCCGTCCTCGAAATTCGCATTCTGCAGCTCGGTAACGGTAATGAGCGAATAAGCGGTACCGGTGCCGCCATCATCGTCCTGCACGGTCACCTTGGCCACGTAATTGCCTTTGCAGGTGTATACATGCGATGCGGAGGCGATGCCCACGCCCTGCGGCGATTTATTTTTCTCACGGATGGTCGCCATTTTGATATGCCCGTCCCCGCAATCCCAGGTGCCCACGTGCGAGTCGCACCAGCCCGCGTCTATAAATACCGCGTCGAGGCGTACGGGTTGATTTTTGAGCACGCAGAGGCGTTTGTAGGTGTATACTTTCGGGGCAACATTCACCACGTTCACGGTCATGGTTGCTTCACCCACGCCGCCCGCGCTGTCCTGCACGGTGATGCGCACGGTGTAGCTGCCATTGTCGCACCAGGCATGTTCCGCGCTGGCGGTGCCCTGCGCCTGCGGTTCGTTGTTGGTTCCGGTGACCACGAGGGTTTGCGGGGCGGTGTTGTCGCCAAAGTCTATGACGGCTTTATGGGTGTCCAGCCAGTTATCGTCTGTGAAGGCGGCTTTCAGCGTTACTTTCTGCCCTTCTTCGATGGTGATCACCGGCGTGTCGAAATGTACCACCGGCGCAACGTTCTTCACATTCACACGGGTATAATGTCTGGTGGTGGCGCCGCCGCTTTCGTCTACCTGTATCTGCACGCGCGCCACGTACACGCCGCTCCTGCCGAACCGGTGGGAAACATTGCGCAGGTTGAAGGATGCGCCGTCTCCCGCCAGCCAAAGTGCTTTTGAAGTGGCTTTATCAGCGCCGCCGTTGAAGTTCACGAATGCGTTGCCGGTCACGTTGTACGGGCCGTGAGACCGGGCCATGTCTTCTGACGTGAGCGCAAAGGTGCTGGTGATGATCATATTGCCGGCGAACACCAGGCCGCTCGGCTCAATGATAACGGGGTTCTCGAAACGGGCCTGCACGTTGCCGATGGCATCCAGGCTGCCGGGCCAAGCGCCGATACCGGTCACTTTGCCTGATTCGTCTTTTGCCACTACGCCGCCGATCTTGGAAGCGATGCTTTCCACGACGGCCATAATGATGAGGCCGATGATCAGCCCGATCACACCGAAAGTGAGGAAGCCCAGGAAAGCTACCAGCAGCCAGGCTCCGGCGCCAAGGTCCACATCGGGGTCGCCGATCAGCTCATGCTCCAGCATCTGCGTACCGTCAGGCTTGTCTGCCCATTTGAGCTTCACGCGCTGGTCGAAGCCGGCGTCGATATCAATGCTGTCCAGCACAGCGTCTACGATCGTCACTTCGCCGTTCACGCTTAGCTCTCCGGTATGCAGGGCAAGGCCGAGGCTGTTGAGCTTTACGGTCTTGCCTTCCACTTTTTCGTCCAGCGTGGTGGGCAGCGAGCCGTATTGATCGGCTACGGTCTTATTAAATTCCTGCCGCACTTTGGCTTCGCTGGTGGCAATCGCAAAATCGCGCCCTGCGGGCACGAAGCTGGTCACTGCGCCTGGGTTGCCGCCACCGCCGCCGTTGATGCAGAGCGCGAAACCGTCGCTGTAAGCCTGCGGTGTTACGTCGTTGATGGTAGTGGTGCCGGTGGGGTCTTCCACTTTCCATATCTGTATCTTTTGCCGCGCCACCAGCTCGTCGCGCACGCGGGCGGCGATGAAGCCTTCTATCTGCGCCAGGGTGGGCACAAACACGTCCACATCGCCAAAGGCGTGCAGCGGGCCTGCTGCGGCGGCGGTGAAATTTGTTTTGATGATGTTTTCCAGGTCGTAACCGCCAATGGAGGCGGCATTTTTGTTGAAGGTATAATTCGCGCCTTCGGTGCCGGCCGCTGGCGTAACGTTTTCGAGCGTAACGGTGGCGGTGGAGGTTTTAACGAGGATGCGGTCCGCCGTTTCCGTGTACTCCGCCAGCATCACTGCTTTGCCGTTGATGGCCATGGGCGTTTTCAATTCAAACCCGCCGAAGCTGCCGGTGATGTCATAAAAACGGAGGTAACAGGGAATGTTCACTTTCACATGCCCCGGGTCTGGTTTTTCGATGGTGATCTTGCGGGCGGGATCGTTCACGTCGTCGTACAATTCGGTATGCACTTTCATGCTGAACGGCCCGAAGCTGATGGCGGGGTCTGGCGTGATCTGCGAAGGGATGGCGCCTTCCTGGTATTTTTTATGCACGAATTCTTCGATGGCCGCGGTGGTGATGGGAGCAATAGGGTCGCCGCTGGTGATGGTCACGCTTACCGCGTCCGCAGGCATGGCCGTGAAATCCGCTCCCACTTCATGGTTGGCGGGATTGGTCTCGCGGATGGGCACCCGCACGCGCACGTCCGCATTGATGTCGAACAGCTTGGCTGCGTCTATGGGCGGGTTGGCGATCTCGATGTGATTGATGGTGCCGAGCTTGATGCGGACGCCGTTCACGCCGGTATCCATTTCGAGGTCGAGCTGCTCTTTGGGGATCTGCACATGCCCGCTGGCCACCTGGTAGGGACCGAAGCTGATGGTGTTGGGGATGTTCACGTATTCGGGGATCACACCAGGGCCGCTGGCGTCGCCGCCTGATTTCCAAGCGGCCAGCAGCAGTTGTTTCAGGGCAGGAACGGTAAGTTCCGCGATCACTTCAAAACCATGCGTATTTGCCATTTGAAGGGGTTTTTATCGGGATTATACATGCCGCGGAACATAGTGTTCTGCGGTTTTGGGGTTTATTATTTTCGTCATTGCTTCGTCGCGCCTCCGGCACAAGCCCCCCGCTGCACCTCGCAATGACAGGCTTTTCACGCCATCACTTCACTTTCCCGTTCGCGCGGTTCATCCTGAAGCTGATGTTGCGCAGGGGAAGTTTGTCCTTCTGTTTCACCAGCGCCTCCGCCACGCTTTTCTCCGCCAGCCGGGCATGCGTGGCCTCCAGCTTCCGGAATTCCAGCAAAGGCGCTATCACCGCATGTTTGGAGCTGAACGCCTCCAGCGGGTCCGTCACTTTGCCGCCTTCTATTTTCACGGGTTGTTTCACGCTGTGCAAAATGGCGTCCACTTCTTCTTTGGGCAGAGCAAGCTTGCCCGGCCCTGGTATTTTTTCACGGGCGGTTTCGGCTTTGGGTTTAGCGGCTTTAACGTCCGGCGAAGCGGCCGTTCTGGAAAGCACGGCGGAGAGATTTTGCTGCAGGGCGGAAACATCGCGCAGGTCGAACGGTTTGCCGGCAGCGGCAAATATCTGTTCTTTCAGCGTTTCCATTTTAGCGGCGCCGGCCTTACCGAAACGCACATGCGCTTCGATCTCTTCCCTGGCTGCAGGGCTGAAGGAATAACCTATCTTTTCCAGCGCCAGCAAAGGATTGGCGAAGGCCAGCAAAGTAAGCGAGGGGTCTTTGCCATACTGTTCGAGGATACGCGGCATCTGCTGTTGCAATTCTTTCAGGGAGGAAATCTTTCCTTTTTCCATTAGAAGTGATTTTAATTGGGGCAATAAAAACAATACGAATACGCAGTACCTTATGCTAATGATTTGGGGCTCGGGGTAATACATCAAATTTAAGGAAAAGCGCCGATACTGCATGTTATTTTTCGTAAATTCGGTTATAAACTGACCCCATGAAATGGCATGTAACCCCACAGTACGATACAGACGTGCTGGTCATAGGCGGCGGCCCCGCGGGCGCTTCCTGCGCTTACCACCTGGCTGCACAGGGCATCAAAGTCATGATACTGGACTACCAGCCATTCCCACGCGATAAAGTATGCGGTGATTTTGTTGGTCCCGTCGCCATCCGCGAGCTGGCAGGCATGGGCATCGATCAATACGAAACCTTCCGCAAAACGAACGTCATTACACAGGCCGCCCTTTACCTGGACGGGAAGGCGATGATCACGAAGAACATTCCGAAGGTGAACGGCATACCGGACCATGGCCGCGTGATACCGCGCATGGAGCTGGACGACTGGATATTGCAGGCCGCGTTAAGGAAAGGCGCGAAGCTGGTAACAGGCAGGCTGCAGGATTACCAGGTGTTCAGCAACGGCGTGCTGGCGCATCATAAAAAAGGGTCACTGTTTGCCAAAATGATCGTCGGGGCAGACGGCAGCAGCTCCACGGTGGCACGCATACTGACCGGCAGCAAGCCGCAGGCGGAAGACCGGATACTGGCCGTGCGCGCTTATTACAGGAATGTGAAGTGCGTGGCGGACCAGGCGGAACTGTATTTCACCTCCCGCAGCTTTCCCGGTTATTACTGGTTCTTCCCCACCGGGCCTGATACCGCGAATGTGGGCATAGGCATGGTGCAGGAAAATTTCCCGCAGCAGGATGTGAACCTGAAACAGCTGCTGCTGGAGCTGATCGAAAATGATCCCGCGCTGAAAGCCAAGATCGGCGACGGCGAGCTGGAAGATAAAGTAGCGGGCTGGCCGCTGGCCACCTACAACCCTGCCCACCCCAAGATCGCGGACCGGCTGGTGCTCACGGGCGATGCGGCAGGCCTGATCAACGCGCTCAACGGCGAAGGCATTCAATATGCCACCCTCAGCGGCCGCTGGGCGGCGGAAGCCATTACGGAATGTTTCCGGCAGCAGCAGTTCAGCGAAGCAGCGCTGGCCCCGTATAAAAAAAGGATCGTGGACGAGCTGGGATTTGACATGTCCCTTTCCAACACGCTGATCCAGTTCATCCGCAACCGCAACCTGAACCCGCTCTGGCTGAAGCTGCTGGACATCATCGTGCAGAAGGCACGGAAAGACGATGAATATGCGGACATTGCAGGCGGCATACTCGCCGGGCTGAAACCGGCCAACGAAGCCATGAGCGCTTCCTTCATCGGCAAAAGCATTACACAGGGCGTGCATACCCTCGCGGCGGACGCATTCCGCGAAGCGGCCAAAGGCCCGGGCAGCATCACGCGGCTGGCCTGGGGCGGCATGGTGTTCGGCATGCAAACGGCCGGAGATGTGATGCAGCATCCGAAGGATTATATCAGCTGGGGCAAAGGCATACTCAGCAATTCTTTCCAGCTGGCGGGGCATGTGTGGAAAGACATGGGGAAGTGATCAGTAATCGCGGTTGATCATATACAATATCATGCTCTCGATAAACTGCTTATCCTCCGAATCGGGCATATGCCCGAACACGGTGTAGAACTCCTTCAGCGCGGCGCCGGCCAGGTTCTGCGCGTTCTTCCGCCCGTAAGCGATGCAATCGTATTTATTCATCATCTTCATCACCCATTCCGTTTCGTCGGGCATGCGCAGCGTGCGTTTCTTCGCGAGATATGCTTCCAGCTTTTGTTTCTCCCTGGCATTGCAGGTATTCAGCAGGTGTATCAGCATCAGTGTGCGTTTGCCTTCCAGCACATCACCGCAAATTTCTTTACCGTATTTGTGCTGGTCGCCGATGAGGTTCAGCAGGTCGTCCTGTATCTGGAATGCCGCGCCGAGGTAATACCCGAAGCGGTTGAACACATCCGGGTCCGCCGCGCCACCGGAACCAATGATGGCCCCGATACGCAGCGGGTGGATGCAGGTGTACCAGCATGTTTTTTTAAGGATCATGCGGAGGTAATCGTCTTCTTTCAGGTCGCAGAGATTATCCTGCCGCCAGCCCAGCTCCATTGCCTGGCCCTCCACGCTTTCGAGCACCATATGCTCAATTTCGGAGAACACCTGCCAGGTAAGGCTGGGGCCCAGGGTGAAGATGTTGTGCATGAGGGGCCTGATGCTGAGCACGTTCATCGCATCGCCGACATTTATGGCGATGGGAATGCCGTGCGCGGCGTGCATGGTGGGGCTTCCGCGGCGGTCGTCGCTTTCGTCCTCTATATCGTCGTGCACGAGGAAGGCGTTATGAAAAAGCTCGAGCGCGATGGCGGAATTCATGGCTTCGCCCGTGGTGCCGCCGTAGATGTTGCAGGCGGCAAGGCACAGCCCCGGCCTGAAACCTTTACCGCCGCGTTTGGGGTAAAGCGCCACCAGGTCGTAGAGGTATTTTTTGGGCTCGCGGTCCGGGATGAGATCGATCAGGGATTTGAGGCTGAGGTCCCGGTACGCGCTCAGCCTGGTCAGGAATTGTTCCTGTATGTCTGTGGAGAGCATGCGTTTAAACTACTTTCACCAGCAGGGTGGCTTTAAGGTTGGCCACGTTCTTCCCCTGTATGAAGCAGGTGTAAGAACCGGGCTTTGCCCCGTCGGGCACATGGATAGCGATCTTCACGCTGCCGTTGCTGCCCGGCTGCAATACGAGGGGATTGGGGTTGTAGGTGATGGCGGCCGCATCGATCTGGTTGTTGGAAGCGTCCAGCAGCGCGGTGTTGGTGAACTCGATGGTCTTCACCTCGGTTTTGCTGTCGTTCTCCAGCGTGATGGGCACTTCCAGCGCCTCGCCTGCTTTCAGGTCTTTCGGCGCGTGGATCAGCGGGATCTGCACCGGTTCTTCTGCCTGCGGGGCTTCGCCGGCACCGCCGCCCTGTTTAATGTTGATGATGCGGGAGGTAAGGCTGCCCACGTTCTTCACGGCAATGGTGGTAAAGTCTATGAGTAGGTCTATCACGTCGTGCGCATCCTGCCGGAAGCGGGTAAGCAGCTCTTCCTTGTTGCCGCCGCGCAGCTTCTGCACGTCGGTGAGCTTGCCTTCTATCTGTTTGGCGGCCACAATGCCGCGCGCTATCTCCTCTTCGAGGATGTTGGCGGCTTTCAGCACTATTTTGGAAGCGCTGTCTACAATATTACCCAGCCCTTCGAACTGGATGCCGGTGGAGGGAGCGCTTTTTTCCGGTGCAGGTGACGCCACAGCGGGCTCTGCCGCCTTTTGCTTCGCTTTTGCGGGCATATGGGGGATGTTTTGGGGGAATGAACGATATACTTCCTATACTGCTAACCTACGGGGTTCGTTGGAACATGCGTTGCCGGGCCGTCCGGGTTCGGTTTGTCATTGTTGTCGCGGCAATTGAAGAGCCGGGTCACGCCTTTGATGACGATCTCGGCAAAGGGCTGGCCCAGCAGGTTGATGCCGATGCGGTAATTGCTTTCGGCGCAAATGGGCTCGCACAGCTTGATGCATAAAGGAACGGCCTGCCCCTGGTTGTGCAGCATGCTGACCTGTAATGGTTTATCGTTGAAAAGGTGCTCCAGCCGGGCGGTCCCTTCTTTTGGCCACTCAACAATGTGGACATTGTGATCTTCTGCCATGGTAAGAAATTTTTTGAGGTTAATGGATCTTTTGGTGGTTACGCTACCAAATTTAACTAAATATTCGCATGCAAAAAACAATTGCGGGTTAATTCTTCCGGCCGGTTTTACCCGGATTACCGTAATTTTGCAGGATGAACACCGATATCACCCATATTTTACCATCAGACTTCCCCCCCGCCAGCCGGGTTTGGATATACCAGAGCAACCGCCCTTTCTCGTCCCGCGAAGCGGCCGAAATAGAAGAACAGCTGCACCAGTTCACCGAACAATGGAACTCCCACGGAACGCCCGTTAAAGGCTGGGGCCGCCTGTTGTTCGACCAGGTGATCGTGCTGATGGCGGACGAGACCGAAGCCGGCGTAAGCGGTTGCAGTACAGACAGCTCCGTGCGGATCATCAAAAGCATGGAAAGGCAGTACAACGTGAACCTGTTCGACCGCCTGGCGCTGGGATTCATCGTGAAAGAGAAATTGCAGCTGCTCCCCCTGGCGCAGATCAATTACGCACTGGAAAAAGGCTACATCACCACCGATACCCTGTATCTCAACAATACCGTGCAAACGAAGGGCGAGCTGGAGAAACACTGGCTCGTGCCGCTGAAGAACAGCTGGCTCGCTCCCAAGCTCGGGCTGCATGCGTATTAAAACGACATCCAGGCTTCATACCTGCTTAAGAAAGGGTGCATCGGATTCCGGTGCACCCTTTCTTTTTCCTGCATGCTTCAGCGCAAAATAATTGTTGGCCGCTTGCTGAAAGTTTTATTAATTTGGGTCATCGCTCTTATCTATCAATCAGGATCCACGAAGAAATAATATTGCGTTAATATTTGCCACCGAACAATTCTATACTTTTCCGGCATGATGAATGAGGAAGTGCTCCACCAATATTTCCGCCAGGTCTGTGACAACGGTGACCAGGACGCTTATAACGAGCTGTACAAAGGGCTTTGTTCGCGCCTGATCCACTTCTCCGCCGCCATTACAGGGAGCTGGCATCTTGCTGAAGAGATCGTGTCTGATGTATTTATCATGCTCTGGCGCAAACGCGCCCAACTTGGCAGCGTAGCCAATCCCATCGTTTATCTCTATGTATGCACCCGCAATCAAAGCGTTAACGCCCTGCGCCAGCAACGCAGGCACCAGCATATGAGCCTGGAGCACCTGGATACCGAAGCCTTCGCCATCGGCCCTGATACGGAACAGAACATGCTTTCCGCCGAAGTGACCCAAAAGATAGAATCCGCCATCCGCAGCCTCCCCGCCCGCTGCCAGCTTATATTCCGGCTGGTAAAACAGGACGGCCTGAAATACAGGGAAGTAGCCGAACTGCTGCAGATATCCTCCAAAACAGTGGACGCCCAGCTGGCCATTGCCGTGAAAAAGATCGCCGAAGCCATCCGCCTGGATATGACGGCAGACATGGCGAAATCCTACCTTTTCCGCTGATCCGAAAAAAATTTTTCAAATCCCTTAGGGAATTCCCCTCCCTGCAATTGTCCTGTTATTATGATGCATGATAAGATCTGGAACCTGCTGGCCAAAAAAATGGCAAACCAGTTGCCCCCCGAAGAGGAAACGGAGCTGGAACGCCTCTTGCAGCAGCATCCTGATGCTTCCTATATCAAGGAAGTAATGATGCAGCCCTGGAAAGATAAAAACCGGCACTTTACGCCCGAAGAAACGGACCTGGCCCTGCAACGCCACCAGAAAAGGCTGCAGGCCGCGCTTGAAAGCGGGGAAGAAGAGCCTGAGCCGCGAACCGGCCGTGTAAGGCGGATGATATTACGCATCAGCGGCGTGGCAGCCGCACTGGCGCTGGCTGTTTATATTACTTATGCCGTTTGGCCGCGGCAGCAGGCTGCCGCCGATGGCGAATTGCAGCAGATGGTCACCCGCCAGGGCTCCCGCTCGCAGATCAAACTGCCGGACGGCACCAGCGTATGGCTCAACGCAGGCAGCCAGCTCGATTACCCGAAGCAGTTCACCGGCCAGAACCGTGAAGTGACCTTACTCGGGGAAGCTTTCTTTGACGTGGCGCAGGATGCCGAACATCCCTTCATCGTAAAGACAAGGACCTTTTCCATCAGGGTATTGGGCACCACCTTCAACGTACGCGCCTACCCCCAGGAAGAGAACGCCGTTACCTCCCTCGTGAGCGGCGTGGTGGAAGTGGTGACGGATAAGAACACCATCCGCCTGATGCCTAACGAAAAGCTCAGCATATCCACGCTGCAGGCCCTGGACAGCGGGCCGGCAGACGAAGGTGCCACCGGCGTTGCATCCGCCCCAGCCGTGAAATCCACCCTTACGGAAGTGAGCGACAGCGTGATGGCAGAAACGGCGTGGGTGGAAAACAAGCTGGCCTTCAAAAAGCTGCCGCTGGAAAAAGTGGCCACCATGCTGGAACAGTGGTATGGCGCGGATATCCGGTTTAAAGACGAAGCAAAAAAACAATTGTATTTCACCGGCGTGTTCGAGGAAGAAGATCTCACAGAAGTATTAAAGGCGCTGGAGCTGACGGGATCGTTCCATTTCAAAAAAGACGCGGAAGGCGTTATCTGGATAGAATAACAGGCTAACAATCCGATATATTGATTCTCAGCATACAGGAATTAAACAGGAACACTTAAACAGGATGCCCATGGCATATATAGGCCTGCACCAGGCAGGATAAGCAAAAACTATTTACACTTTTCAGGCAATAAGGCCATAAAAAAACGGGAAATGTTCGCACCATTCCCCGTGTAATACCGGCTAATGACATTGCTATGCTTGTACATGAACTAATCATCAATTAACCGACAATTCAAAGGTATGAAAAAATGTCTAGTGGTGAGTTGGCTTCCACCCCGGCGAAGCCTCAAAAAACTACTCCTTATTATGAAGCTCTCCGCGATCATCATTTTTGCTGTATGCATGCAGGCTAGCGCCTCCGTACGCGGGCAGAACACGATTTCCGTCAAATTATCCCGCACAAACCTTGAAAAAGCATTTTCGCTCATCGAGCTTACGTCCGAGTACCGTTTTGTGTATAACGACGACCACCTGCCGCTGAACAGCAGGGTAACGCTGGACGCGAAGAACTGGCCTATCAGCAAAGTACTGGACCAGATGCTGAGCAATACCACCCTCAGCTACCGCCTGATGCCCAACAACCTCATTGTGATAGCCCCTGCGGGCAACGAAAAAAAAGATGTAACCGCCCGCGGCAAGGTAACCAGCCCGGCCGGCGAACCGCTGCAAATGGTAAGCGTGCGCCTCAAGAACACCTCTATAGGCACCTTTACCAACGAAAAGGGCGAGTTTGAGCTGAAGGTGCCCGAAGAAGGGATCCTCGTGTTCAGCTACATCGGCTACGAAACGCAGGAGCTGCCTGTGAACGCGGGATCTTCCATGCAGGTGAAGCTCGAGCCCACTTCCAATTCGATGGAAGAAGTGATCGTAGTGGGCTACGGCACCCAGCGCAAGATCAACGTGACCGGCGCCATAGACCAGATAGGCGGCAAACAACTGGCTGAAAGGCCCATTGCCAACGTATTCCAGGGCTTGCAGGGCCTCAGCCCCGGCCTTAATATCACCTACCTCGGCGGCCAGCCCGGGCAAACGCCCAACATCAACGTGCGCGGCTTCACTTCTATCAACGGCGGCTCCCCCCTTGTGGTTATCGACGGGATCGCCTCCGCGACGGACGACCTGCTGCGCCTCAACCCCGCAGACATTGCGTCCATCTCCGTGCTCCGCGACGCCGCTTCCGCCGCCATTTACGGCGCCCGCGCGGCTTACGGCGTGCTGCTGGTGACCACCAAAGAAGGCGCTTCCGGCGGCAGGCAGGTGCTGTCGTACAGCAACTACTTCGCCCTCTCGCGCCTCACCGTGCTGCCGGTACCGGTTACAGACCCCTACATCTATTCCCGCGTGCTGGAAACCTCTACGGACAATACGCCCTGGGATTACGTGAACTACAGCGACGAACATTACGCCTGGGCCAAACAGCGCTCCGAAGACCCTTCCGTTCCCGAAGTGCGCGTAGACCCCAACGATCCCAACAAATGGGCTTACATGGGCAGCAACAACTGGAATGATTATTTCTTCAGCAAAAGCAGCCCTTCACAATACCATTCCATTTCCCTCAACGGCTCCGCCGAAAACGGCCGCAAGCTGCCGGTGGCGTACCTTCTGAGCGCCGACTATACCAAAGAGAACGGCCTCAACAAGCTTACCAAAGACGACTGGGACCGCTTCGGCCTCCGCGGCAAGCTGAACCTGAAGCCGCTTAAATGGCTGAGCATCGATAATAACATCAACGTTTACCAGACGCGCAGGACACAGCCCACCGTAAGCATCACGGATATCTATTACCTGCGGCCTACAGACGTGGCCAAGAACCCGGACGGCACCTGGGCCAACACCGGCGCCGGCGACCTCGCTGCAAGGCTTACGGACGGTGGCGGCAGGCAGGATACGCGCTTCGGCTTCCAGAACATCGCCAAGGCCACCGCCACCTTCCTGGATGGCGACCTGCAGATCACCGGCGACGCCAGCTTCAAACGCGAGCTCTGGAAATACCATACCGACAGCAGGAAGTATAACATCGGCTACGGGCCCAACGACATCCGCCAAGTGGGCGGCAATGGCTCCGTACGAGAGAATTTCGGCACCACCAACCACGACGTGTTCGACCTGTTTGCCAATTACAGCAAGACCTTCGGTAAACATGCCTTCAAGCTGCTGGCGGGTTATAACCAGGAAAGCTACAAGTGGCTGCGGGTAGACGTTACCCGCAACGGCCTTATTTCCTCCAGCCTGCCCTACCTTGGGCTTACCAGCGGCGACGGCACCGTGGAAGTTCCTCCCGGCCAAGACTGGAACTATGCCATCCGGAGCTTTTTCGGACGTATGAATTACACCTTCAGTGAAAAATACATTCTTGAGCTGAATGGCCGCTACGATGGCTCCTCCCGTTTCCCGGAAAGCAACCGTTGGGGCTTTTTCCCCTCCATTTCCGCGGCCTGGATCGCCAGCGAAGAATCGTTCATCAAAAACAATATCCGCGGCCTGAGCACGCTCAAGCTGCGCGCTTCCTACGGCGATCTCGGCAACCAGAGCGTGGAATATTTCGGGCACATACCGAAGTTTCCCAAAAGCGACAGATCGCCTTACCTGATCGGCGGCAACGTCATTCCCGTGATCACCGGCGCTCCCACCCTGGCAGTGGACCCGCGCAGCTACACCTGGGAAAAAGTGACTACCGCCAACGTAGGCGCCGATATGGGCGTGCTACAGGATAAAATACTCGTCGGCTTCGACTATTATGTCCGCAATACCAAGGGCATGCTCACCCCCGGCCAGGCGCTGCCGGCCGTGCTGGGCATCGGCGCTCCCCAGCAGAACTCGGCAGACCTTGCTACCAGGGGCTGGGAGCTTTCGCTCAACTACCGCGACAATGTGATGGTAGGCGGCAAACCGCTGAACTTCTCCATCCGCGGCATCCTGTCCGACTCCCGTTCCAGGATCACCAAATTCAAGAACGACCAGAAGCTGCTGAACAACACCACCTATTACGAAGCGCAGAAAGCGCCCACCGGGGCAAACTCTTACTACGAAGGCCAGGAAATAGGCGAGATATGGGGCCTTACCAACGACGGCTACTTCAAAGACGCCGCGGAGATCAACAAGCTGGACCAGTCGGACATCGTGCCCTGGGGCGCGATAGACGTGGTGCCGGGCTGGCCCAGGTACAAAGACTTTGACGGCAACGGCAAGATCGAAAGAGGTTTCAGCGCGAACGATCCCAAAGACCTCCGCAAGATCGGCAACAGCGCACCCCGCTACCGCTACGGCATCAACCTCGATATGGACTGGAACGGCATAGACCTTTCCATATTCCTGCAGGGCGTAGGTAAAATGGATTATTATCCCCACCACTACCTGTACTGGGGCCCTTACCAGCAGCCCTATGCCAACATTTACCCCTGGAACCTCGACTTCTACCGCGGTGAAGCCGATACAGACGCGGAGCGCGCCAAACACTCCGCTTCCTATATCGCAGCAGGGCTGGCAGACGCCAATCCCAATTCATTCTTCCCCGTAATGCAATCCTGGCTGGCAGACAACAACTACACCAACGCCGGCGGCAGAACCGGGCTGGACCTTCCGCAGACCAAATACCTGCTGAACGCCGCGTATCTCCGGGTGAAGAACGTGACCATCGGTTACACCCTGCCGAATTCCCTCACCAAACGTTACAAGATCAGCCGCCTGCGGCTGTTTGTAAGCGGTGAGAACATCTTCGAGTTTTCATCCATCAAAAAATACCTGGACCCTGAATCCATCACAGACGGCTATGGCTGGGAATATCCCTACCAGCGTAAATACGCGGCCGGCCTGAACCTTGACCTGTAATGCGTAACGGATCTAAACGTAAATGAAAACAACATGAAAAAATTATCAATATACCTGGTGGCGGCCCTGGCAGTGAGCACATCCTGCAACAAGGATTTCCTGAACCGCTACCCGGAAACCGCCATCACACCTGAAGTGTTCTTTAAAACACAGGAAGACCTGGCCCTTTACATGAATGGCATGATGGCCCAGACGGGCATGAGCATTTACCGCGATGCGGACCAGAGCACAGACAACATGGCCACCACCGCCGCCGTGGAAATGAAGACCATCATGACCGGTACGCCCACCGCCGTAAATATCACCAGCGGCTGGGACTGGGGGCGCCTGCGCAACCTGAACTACTTCCTGGAGAACTACGAACGCGCCGCCACCACCCGGGAGATCAAAGATCACTACGCAGGGCTGGCCAGGTATTACCGCGCCGGTTTCTACTATGAAAAAGTGAAACGTTTCTCCGATGTGCCCTGGTACTCCAAGCCCCTGGAACCTTCGGACGTGGAACAGCTCAACAAAGCGCGCGACCCGCGCGCGCTTATCGTGGACAGCATCATGAACGACCTGGCCTTTGCCTCCTCGAACATGAAAGAACGCGGCGCCGCCGAAGTTCCTTCCAACACCCCGGACAAATGGTCCGCCACGCTGATACTTGCCCGCATCGCGCTGCATGAAGGCACCTTCCGCAAATACCACCCCGAGCTGAACCTGCAGAACACCGCCGCCGGCTTTCTCGAAAAAGCCAGGGACGCCGCGCTGCTGCTCATGAACAGCGGGAAGTTCCAGGTATACAGCACCGGTGCGCCCACAGCGGATTACGGCATCCTGTTCAACAGCCAGGACCTCAACAACAACAAAGAGATCATCCTCTCCACTGCCTACGACCAGACCAAGCAGATGGGCAATAACATCAACGGCACGGTGTTCGGCGATTACGAATGTTCCCCTTCCCGCAGCCTGGTGAGCGAGTACCTGATGAAAGACGGCACCCGCTTTACCGACATCCCTGGCAGCATGCAGATGACCTTCGTGCAGGAGTTCCAGAACAGGGACGCCCGCCTGATGCATACCGTGGCCTACCCCGGCTGGAAGTTCGTAGCCGATGCAGGACCTTACATACAGAAGCTGAATAAAAAATTCACCGGCTACCACCAGCTGAAAGGATATGTCAACTCCACCGACAACATCCTGGCGAACAGCGTAGACTTCCCGGTACAACGTTATGCAGAGGCCCTGCTCATTTACGCCGAAGCGCAGGCCGAACTGAATGCGCTGACGCAGGCAGACCTGGACAAATCCGTGAACCTGCTGCGCGCGAGGGCCGGCGTAGCGGCGATGAACCTCGCCGCTGCAAACGCCAATCCCGATCCCGTGCTCGGTACCGCTTATCCCCTGGTGGGCGGCGCTATGAAAGGCGCCATCCTGGAAATACGCCGCGAGCGCCGCGTGGAGTTTGCCATGGAAGGCCACCGCTTCGACGACCTCATGCGCTGGGGAGCCGGGCAGTTGCTCACGAAGATCCCGCAGGGCATGTACTTCCCCGGGCTGGGCAAATACGATATGACCGGCGACGGGCATGAAGACATCATCCTCATCGATAAGTCCGCCACCGTGCCGCCGGACGGCACCAAGGAAAAGAACGCCCTCGGCGTGCGGCTCATCTACTACAGGGCCGGCACCATCAACGACGATGCCACCCTTTACCTCAGCAACGGCACCAGCGGAACCATGGTAACGGAAACGGGCACACGTACTTTTAAAGACCCGCAATATTATTATCGCCCTGTGCCTCACAGCCAGGTATTGCTCAACCCCAACCTGAAACAAATATTCGGTTGGTAAGGAAATGACGATTAAATTGTATCAGAAATAACAACACGGATGAAACGAAAAGGCTTATTGTTCCTCGCATTGTTCATCACAGGCGCGGGCTTTGCACAGCAGAAGAAAAAAGCGGTATTTATCATTGCGGACGGCATTTCCGCCGATGCGCTCGAAATGCTGAACACACCCAATATCGCGGCAATATCCAAAGCAGGCACCTACCTCCGCGCCTACGTCGGCGGCGAAAAGGGCGGTTATTCGCAAACGCCCACCATTTCGGCCGTAGGCTACAACAGCGTGCTCACCGGCACCTGGGTGAACAAACACAATGTATGGGACAACGATATCGCGGCGCCGAACTACCACTACTGGACCATCTTCCGCATACTCAAAGAACAGTTCCCGCAGAAAAAGACCGCCATCTACAGCAGCTGGACGGACAACCGCACCAAGCTCGTGGGCGACGGCATGCCGGAAACCGGCAACATCCCGTTCGACTACAAGTACGACGGCTACGAGCTGGATACCGTGAAATTCCCGCATGACAAAGGCCGCGACTTCATGGAAAAGATAGACGACCTCGTGGCCACCGAAGCCGCCAACAGCATCCGCAAAGATGCGCCGGACCTGAGCTGGGTGTACCTCGAATACACGGACGACATGGGCCATATGTACGGCGACAGCCCGCAGTTCCACAACGCCATCCGCAAGCTGGACGACAAGATCGGGCGCATCTGGAAAGCGATCCAGTACCGGCAGAAAGAACATAAGGAAGACTGGCTGATCATCATCACCACCGACCATGGCCGCGACGAAGTATCCGGCAAGGGCCACGGCGGCCAAAGCCCGCGCCAGCGTTCCGGCTGGATCGTGACCAACCGGAAACCGCTGAACAATTATGCACGGTATTATTATCCCGGCGTAGTGGATATTATGCCGACCATCGCCCGTTTTATGGACCTTCGTTTGCCCCTTCACGTTGGCCGCGAATCAGACGGCATCGCCCTCAGCGGCAAGGTATCCGTTGCCCAGCCCATGCTTATCAAAGGAGGCGAAGGCGTGCTTGACGTTAGCTGGAAAGCGATGGACCCGGAAGGCACCGTTAAAATATGGCTGGCTTCCACCAACAACTACAAGGATGGCGGAAAAGACACTTATAAACTCGTGGCGGAAGTGCCTGTGGGCCAGGAACATTACCAGGCAGACATAAAGGACATCCCTTCCGATTTCTATAAAGTGGTGCTGGAAGGCAGGTATAATATGACCAACCGTTGGTTGAAGAAAGAGCAGAAGAAGTAAAAAACGTCTAAATACCCGAAAAAAGGCAATTGGTAATCAACCAGTTGCCTTTTTTATTTGGGTTTTACCCCAAGTTGGTTTAACTTTTCATTAACATGCAACCGTCCCGGAAACAGTTATTTCCTTTAACCGGAATAACCCAAACATGAACGCGGTCTTACATCAACTGAAACACATTATCAACCTGGGTGCCCGGGATGCTGATGCCAACGAGGCCCGGTCGATCGTGATCGTCAACATCATGGGCATTATCCCTGCCATTTTCACCGTGATCATGGCGCCTGTCCTGTATGCGGTGACCGGTGACCTGGCGATACTCATCAGCCCCCTGATCGAAGGCTGCATACTTTTTACCATTCCTTTCTGGAACATCATGCGCCGGCACAACATTGCCAAGCTGGTGATGTATTCCACGCACAGCCTGGGCCTGCTGTATTTCGGCCTGCTCATGGGGCCTGATGCGAACATCGAGCTGATCGTCGTGTTCCTGATCGGATTGTCTTTCCTCATTTACCCGAATACCACTTCCAGGCTCATCAGCGTAGCCGCCGTAGTAGGCGTGCTTACCATACTCGGCATCAATTTCGGGTATCACTTCGTAAAGTGGCTCGTGCTGGCGGCCACCATCCTGCTGAACGTGATGGTGTTCTATTTTTATTCCGCCCACTTCAACGAAAGCATCGATGCGCTGGTGATGCAGAACAAGGCCAAAAGCCGCGAATTTAACCGCACCAACCACGAAACACGCAACCACCTGAACGTAGCGAATACCGTGTGCGAGGAATACCTCCGCCACATCCCCACCGATACCGTAAATGTGACCATCCCCGTGAAAGACGCCAGGGCGCTGAGCTTCTCCATCAACCGCATCAAGGAAGTGGTGAACAACGTGCTGGACTATTCGCAGCTGGAGCACAGCAAGCCCGCGCCTGCCTACCGGAAAGTGAACATCCGGCAGTGGGTGGAAGAGCTGGTGGCCTCGTACCAGGTATTTGCCGGCGAAAAGAACGTGAACATCCGGCTGGAACTGTCTCCTAACCTTCCGCATAAAATAATGGCCGACGAAAAGGCCATAACGACCATCCTTTCCAACCTGCTGTCTAACGCCATTAAATTCACTTACGATAGCACGGCCATTACCGTGCAGCTGGACGCAGGGCGCGGCAATATCACCATGCGGGTGATAGACCAGGGGCCGGGGCTGACCGAAAGCCAGAGCGCGCAGCTTTTCCAGGCTTATATCTCAGACCGGAGCAACCGTTACAAAGGCACCGGCCTGGGCATGCCCATCGTGCTGGAAACCCTGAAGCTGCTCAGGGGCAGCATTGCCGTGAAAAGCAACGATGGTGTTGGCAGCGTATTTATCGTAACGATCCCCGCAACAGGCCCGGAACAGGAATCCGCAGAACAGTTGGCGCCTCTTTGCAAAACAGTGCTGGTGGTGGACGATAACCCCATGAACCTCCGTGCAACAGAATTGCAGCTGCAAAAAATTGGCTGCACCGCTATCAAGCACACAGACGTTCATGCAGCCATCCAGTCTACTCTCCTGAAATCCCCGCATGTGATCCTGCTGGACTACCAGCTGAACGGCATGAACGGGCTGGAGGCCATCCAGCTGATCAGGAAACAGGAACATTTAAAAGACGTGCCGGTAATTATAATATCCGGTGTTACCGGCATTGATACGGATGAGGGGTTGCTGGCAGCCGGGGTCACCGGTTTTCTTAATAAACCCGTAGAGCTGCATCGCCTGTACCAGTATATACAAATGTCAGAAAGCGCTTTAACAACCAGCTGAACGGCACAAAAAGACACAGTGCCCGCTTGTACCGGCATCATACGTTCCCGGGGACTGGGAACCGTGTGACTGTTTTGAAGTTTACTGCGATATACCTGCCTGCAAGTAATCCTGCGTTTGCGGCTCCGCGCTGTTATTTCGAGAATGCGCGCCGGCCTTACCCTTCTTTTATTCCAATCACCTAAAAACATTCGTTTATGCAAACACTCACTTTGGATCGGGCATTGTACTGCCCTTTCCCGGCGCGTATCAGCTCCATGGTAGACGCGGTAGAAGAACATACCGACCAATGGACGCTTGCCTTCGGCCTGCATCGCGGGGATTCTTTCCAGGAATACAAACGGAGCGCCTTCGGGCATATGACCAGCCGCTTCTATCCTACTGCCGGCTTCAAACGCCTGTGCATCACCAACGACCTGCTGGTGCTGCTTTTCCTGCTGGACGATATGCTCGACCACGAATCCGGGGCCGATGCGCCGCCCATTAATTTCGAACAGTTCGCCCGGCAGTTCTGCAGCGTGCTGGTGAACGACGAAGCGCATACCCATCAAAGCGGCCCGGTACTCGCCGCCCTCAGCGACGTATGGCGCCGCATGCGCGAGCTGTGCAACGCCGAGCTGAAAGGGCAGCTGATCCAGGACGTTGTGCTGCTGCTGAAAGCCATCAAATGGCAGCACCAGAACACAAAAGCCGGCATTATCCCTTCGCTGGACGAATACAGCCACTGGAGGCCGCTCTTCGGAGGCGCTCACCTGGCGGCCACCCTGATTTTTTTTGCCGAAAACACACAAACTCCTTTGAAAACTTTCCGCAAAAAGCCCCTTGACCTGCTGACGACATTATGCGGCCACCTCGGCTGCTGGGCCAACGACCTGATCTCCCTGCACAAGGAACAGGGCCATGGCGACTTCCACAACCTGGTGCCTATCCTGCAACACGAGTACGGCCTTACCGAAGACATTGCCTCCGACCGCGCCGTGCAGATCCATAACCAGGAAATGCGCGACTTCCATATGCTGTACAAGCGCCTGGACTATTACGTGGGCAAACAAAAAGACATCGGCACCTACATCACCGACCTGGCGATGATCGTAAAAGGCAACCTGGACTGGTCGTTCATCGATTCGGAGCGGTATAGTGCAAGGTTGAATATGATGTGAGTGGTTTTGGTGAGGGAATTAAAGGGTGGCCGGAGAT
>CBFHAF010000012.1:0-20116 GCA_965653435.1 uncultured Chitinophaga sp. | reverse complement strand
CGGTAAATTGAAAGGCAGCTTCTCCGAAGCTGCCTTTTTTAATGACCGTATCTTTTCAGAGAACGATCACTTCCGGCGGATCGCCCCAGGGAGACAATTCATTCGTGACAAGCAGGTTAAATTTCGGATTAGTGCCGCCCAGCTCTCCGCAGGCCTTGCTGTACACAACCCTCGCAAGCCGGTGATGCCTGATCACGTAAGTGCATAGCAGGCAGGGCTCCACATTGGAATAAAGCGTGGCGCCTGCCAGCTGGTAGCCTTTGCTGAGGGCGTCCAGGATGGCTATTACTTCCGCGTGGCGGGTAACGTCCTTCAGCTGCCTGCTTTGTTCGGCTCCTTCGCCGATGATCTGCCCGTCTTTTACGACAATGCTGCCTACGGGGCTTTCCCCCTGAGCCCTGGCTGTTTCCGCAAGTTCGAGGCAACGGTCCAGGTAAAGTTGATGCTGGCTGTTCATACCCCAAAAATAATCAAACACTAAAATGCCGGCCGGATTCATTATCTTAATTATCTCCCAACTCCTTAAATCTTCCGGTATGACACGTCCTGAAGCTCTCAGTAAAAACGAACCGCTCGTATGGTCCTCTGGCACAGGCACCAGCGTGTGGGATATGTTCCAGGCAGCCGCTGCCGGCGATGTGCCTGCCCTCCGGTCACTTCTTTCCCGCGACCCGGAGCTGATTTCCTGCAATTACGATTACCGGGGGCCGATGTATTTCGCGGTGAAAGCGGACCGGGCGGAAGCAGTGCAATTCCTGCTGGAAAAGGGCGCCAACCCCGTCAGCTCCGGTACATCGGACACGCTGTGGCAAATGGCGAAAGACCGTGGTTTCACCGCCATACAGAACATGCTGGAGAAAGCGATGGGGCAGCACATCCACCCCGAAGGGGAAAAAATTGCACAAGCTATCCGCGAGCGGGATCCGGCGAAAGTAAAGGCGATGCTGGATGCCCAGCCGCAGCTGCTGCATGCGCCTGACCAACGCACCAACCAGCCCATCCACTGGGCGGTGATGACGCGCCAGCCCGAAATGATCGAATTATTATTGGAACGCGGGGCGGACATTCATGCCAAACGTCACGACGGCGCACGCCCCATCCAGTTGTGCAACGGCGACTACGACTTCCGCGGCTGGCGCGATGTACCTGCCGATACCGCTGCCACGCCCAAAGATGTTTATCAGTTGCTGGTGCGCAAAGGCGCGAATGTGGACATTTACATGGCCAGCCTCACCGGCGATATCGACCGTGTGCGCCGGCTGCTGGATGAAGACCCTTCCCTGGCAAACCGCCTCTCCGACTATGTGACCTATTACGAAGGCTCCGGCTCCGCCATAAACAACGCTGCTTCCGGCGGGCACCGGGAGATCATAAAGCTGCTGCTGGAGCGCGGGGCAGACCCGAACCTTCCTGAGCCGGGAATAGCCCCGAAAGGCCGTGCATTGCATTCCGCCGTGATCAACGGCGATATCGAAACCGTAAGATTATTGCTGCAATACGGGGCGTACCCTAATGTGGAGATAGAAAGCTCCGCAGATACCCTTTCAGCCGCCATCCACCGCGAAAACAAGCCGATGATCGAACTGCTCTGCTCTTACGGCGCATACCGCAACGTGCACCTGCTCGCCTATTATAACGACCTGCAAACCGCCGCCGCCATGTTCGCCGTCAAACCTTCACTGGCCGATGACGTGAATGCATTGGAAAATGCGGCCAGCGAGGGGCATATCCTGTTCGTGAAGCTCATGCTCCGTTACCAGCCTGGCCTTGCCAAACGTATTGCCGTAGGCGTCGGGAGCCGCGGGCCGCAGGGAGCCGTGCAAACCAAAGAGCTGAGAGATTACCTGTTCAGCCAGGGCATGAACCCTAACCACCGCAGCTGGCTTGGCATTACGCCGCTGCATAAGTTCGCCGGCAGCAACGATCTTGAAAATGCCGCAAGTTTCCTTGAGCACGGGGCAGATATCAATGCCGTGGACGAAGAAAATTCCACCACACCATTAGGTTACGCCGCGAAGCACGGCCGCATGGAAATGGCAGAATTCCTTCTGGAGAAAGGAGCAAACCCTGAGCTGCCGCTGGAGCATGCCTGGGCGCGCCCCCTAGCTTGGGCGGAACGGAGAGGGCATGCTGAAGTGGCAGCGCTCCTTGCCGGACGTAACAAGGCGATATAAGGCAGCAGCTTTTTTTCGTTACATTTATCCCTATGAATCTTTTAGGTAACATCATCTGGCTGATCTTCGGCGGCTTCTTCACATTTGTTGGTTATATGATCGGCGGGCTCGTGCTTTGCCTCACCATCATCGGCATTCCATTCGGGCTGCAACTGTTCAAGATCGGGATACTTACCCTGATGCCGTTCGGCACGCAGGTACGCGAAATACCCGGCTCTTCGGGCTGCCTCGCAACGGTAATGAACATCCTCTGGATATTCTGCGGCGGCATCTGGATCGCTCTCGGGCATTTGCTGTTCGGCCTGCTGCTGGCTATCACCATCATCGGCATACCCTTTGCCCGCCAGCATTTCAAGCTGCTCACACTTACATTCACTCCTTTTGGGAAAGAGCTCTACAATGCCTGAGCGCGAGCCCTCTGCAGATACCGCGAGCTGCGCTAAGAACCGGACGGGACTGCTGCCAAAGAGGCAAAAGAAAAGGTGAAGTGACCCTACGGCACCTCACCCTCCCATAGTATCAAACAAGTGCTCACGCAGGTATCTTACCCATTTTTTCCCGCACCCAGAAGCGGTGCTGCTTCATGTCTTCCATAAAATTTTCCGCCAGCTGGCCGAAAGTATCGCCGGTGAAAACACCGGGCGTTTCGCCTTCGCCAAAGAAGGTGGCCCGCTGTACATCCACCGCATCCGCATCAATGGCGATGGGCTTGCAGTGCCGGTAAGCTTCATTCAGGAAATGCAGCGCATCGCCGTTGCCGGCCAGCGCGGATGTGCCGCCGGGCAGATACACCGCGTCGTACAATACAGAGGCCGCGGTGAGGAAGCTGTTCTTCACCGGCAGTTCTTTGCCGCTGTCTCCCTCCACCGTGCCCAGCTTGGGCGCGATAACTTCACCCACGGCGCCGGCGGCAAGCAGCGCATTCTGCATCGCCTCCACGTTGGCCGCCTTTACGCCGTCCGCCGCCAATATCGCCACTTTACGGCTTTTTATCGTATCCTTCGGCGTATTGGCCATGCTCAGCGCCGTGGAAACGGCTACGGAACTTTTCACTTTCACAGGCTGGAAATCCTGCGGGTTGCCGTCTGCCGGTATGCTGTGATTGATGGGATGTTCCGGGCGGGCGGGCACCTGCAGGCCCAGGGCATCGGCTACCCTTGTGGCCAGCCCCGTATCGATCTGTGTAAGGATGCCCACCATCCTTTGCCTTACTTCCACAGTTTCCACTTTGCCCAGCTCAAAGCTCAGCGCATCTTCAAGGTGGGCCTTCTCGGCCTCGGACTGGCTGTTATAAAAAAGGGTGGCCTGGCTGAAATGATCAAAGAAACTTTTACTGCGGGCACGCACTTTATGGGCATCTACCCTTTCAGCGAAAGAGTTGTAACCGCCTTCCACCATTTTCGCCTGGAAAGGGCAGCCGCCGCCCAGCGAGTTGGGCTGGTAACTGGTTCTGCCCCGGTTGATCTCCTGCCGCATGAAGCCGTCGCGCTGGTTATTATGCATCGGCGCCACGGTGCGGTTAATGGGTATCTCGTGGAAGTTCGGCCCGCCGAGGCGTATCAGCTGCGTATCGGTATAAGAAAAGAGCCGGCCCTGCAACAGCGGGTCGTTCGTGAAATCGATGCCCGGCACAATATGCCCGGGGTGAAACGCCACCTGTTCGGTTTCGGCGAAGAAGTTGTCCGGGTTGCGGTTGAGCGTCATTTTCCCTATTCTTTGCACCGGCACCAGTTCTTCAGGGATGATCTTCGTCGGGTCCAGCAGGTCGAATTCAAACTTATGCTCATCTTCTTCGGGCACTAACTGCACGCCCAGCTCGTATTCCGGGAAGTGGCCTTTTTCGATGGCGTCCCAGAGGTCGCGGCGGTGAAAATCGGGATCTTTGCCGGATATCTTCTGCGCCTCGTCCCATGCCACTGAATGCACGCCCAGCAACGGCTTCCAATGGAACTTCACAAAGGTGGAAACACCTTTGGAATTTACGAGCCTGAAAGTATGTACGCCGAAACCTTCCATCATGCGGTAGCTGCGGGGAATGGCGCGGTCGCTCATCAGCCACATGATCATATGCGCCGATTCGGGCATCAGGGAAATGAAGTCCCAGAAAGTATCATGCGCGCTGGCAGCCTGCGGCATTTCATTATGCGGCTCCGGTTTCACCGCGTGTACCAGGTCGGGGAACTTAATGGCGTCCTGGATAAAAAATACAGGCATATTGTTTCCCACCAGGTCGAAGTTCCCTTCGTCCGTATAAAATTTAACGGCAAAGCCGCGCACATCCCTCGCTAGGTCTGTAGAGCCACGCGAACCGGCAACGGTGGAAAAGCGCACGAACACAGGCGTTTCCAGCGATGAATTGGTGAGAAATCCAGCCCGCGTGTATTTGCTCAGCTTGTTGTCGTACACTTTAAACACGCCATGCGCCGCGGAGCCTCTTGCATGCACTATGCGCTCGGGTATGCGCTCATGGTCGAAGTGCGTGATCTTTTCGCGCATGATAAAATCTTCCAGGAGCGAGGGCCCTCTTTCCCCCGCTTTGAGCGTGTTCTGGTCGTCGTTCACTTTAACGCCCTGGTTCGTGGTGAGGAACTGGCCGGTAGATTCTTCGGTGTACTCTTCCAGCTGCTGTTTTTTGGGGTTTTTGCTGTCCCCGTTTTGCTGTTTTGCCATGGCGGTGATTTGTAATTGGTCAGAAAGGATTATATGTCACCGAAGACAGGCACAATCAATGCGCCAAAGCCTTACTGCTGTTGCATTCCGCAAGGGGCAAGGTTTTAGCGGGCAGGCTGGAAATGAAGACTGTGGAATTATGTACCCAGCGCATTTTTTCCGGTGCAGGCTGCACTTTTTGGCACGCGCATTGTTTTATACTTCACGTACTAAATCATCATAGTCATGAGAAAGATAATCATTGCAGCATCCGTATTGGGCACAGCCGCAGCAGGCGTTTTCTGGTATATGAAAAACCGCCAGCGTGCCGACCAGGCATTGAATGATGTAAAAGACGCAGCAAGAAACGCTTATCACAAGATGAATCACAAAGCAAAAAAGATGAGCGCCAAAGCCCAGGAATCTCTTGCCTAACCGTTTTTTACATCTCAACTCCACATATATGTTAAACGGCTCCATGTTATCGGATAACGGGAGCCGTTTTCATTTTTACCTTTACACTAAAAAGCCGCTGGAAAACGCTGACAGCTTCAGACTGCTTCCCCGTCAATGTATGCCCGTGACCGTTATGAAGGGATCGCGGCCGGGCGGAGCCCATACGTTAAAGCAATGTTAAATCTATATATCCTGTCTATATTAACATTGATATAAATCATTGGTCTTTTTAAAAACGTCTATTACTTTTGGGCAATGAATACTACCCTTAAACCGAACAAAGGAATTAACTGGCTGCATGAGCTGGATTTCATCGGGATACACCTGGTTCCTTTCCTCGCATTTTTTACGCACGTGAGGCTGTTTGACTGGATCGTTTGCGCAGTGCTTTATTTTGTAAGGATGTTTTTTGTGACCGGCGGTTATCATCGTTATTTTTCGCACCGTTCGTTCAAGACCTCGCGTTTCTTCCAGTTCATACTGGCCTGCGGCGCGCAGAGCAGTTTCCAGAAAGGCGTGCTGTGGTGGGCGGCTAATCACCGCGTGCACCACAAGCACAGCGATACCGAAGAAGACCCTCATTCCGCCAAAATATATGGTTTCTGGCATGCCCATATAGGCTGGATCATGGATAAAGAGCATAAAGAAACCCGTTATGATCTTATTAAGGACATGAAACATAAAGAGCTGTTCTGGCTCAACAAATATCATTTCGTTCCCCCGCTGGTCCTGGCCGTGGTAGTATATTTCATCGGGAACAAAGTGAACGGCACAGGCTGGTTCGACTGGTCCGCCGGGCTTTCCACCCTGTTCATCGGTTTCTTCCTGAGCACCATCCTCCTGTTTCACGGCACCTTCACCATCAATTCGCTGATGCACAAATGGGGCCGCCCCCGTTACAAGACCGGCGACGAATCCAAGAACAGCCTGCTGCTGGCGCTGGTAACCCTCGGCGAAGGCTGGCACAACAACCATCACTACTACCAGAGCGCGGCCCGGCAGGGCTTTTACTGGTGGGAAGTGGACATCACCTATTACATCATCCGCATGCTGGGATGGATGGGCATTGTGTGGGACATCAGGGGCGTGCCTGTAAAAGTGAAAGAAAGCAACAAAGTCGGGTAATCCCTTCAGGTACAATATTTACGGGAAGCGCGGAACAGAATGCTGTTCCGCGCGTCCTTTTTTTATTAATTTAGACCTATGCAACGAATCTTCCTCCCCCTATTCCTGCTGCTGGCAGCCGCCGGTTTTGCACAACAGACACAGAAGCCGCCACTGCACGGTAAACACTGGATGGCCGTTACCGGCAAACCGCTGGCTGCCACAGCCGGCGCCATGATATTCCAGAAAGGCGGCAATGCCGTAGACGCCGCCTGCGCTATGCTCGCGGCTACCTGCACCATGTGGGACGTGCTCAGCTGGGGAGGGGAAACACAGGCGCTGATCTATAATCCCAAAACCGGCAAAGTGATCGCCATCAACGCGCTGGGCGTTGCACCCACCGGCGCCACACCGGCCTTTTTCAAAGGCAAAGGCTACAGCTTTCCGCCTGAATACGGCCCCCTGGCCGCCGTAACGCCCGGCACACCCGGCGGCATCTGCCACATGCTGGCCGAATACGGTACCATGAGCCTCAAAGAAGTACTGGCGCCCGCCATGGAAATGGCTGCCGGCTACCCGATAGAAGCACAGACCGCCAATGCCATCGAGCGCGGAAAAGATCAGATCAAACAATGGCCATACAGCAAAAACGTTTTTCTCACGCATCCCGGGAAAGACAGGGAAGCGCCGGAAGCCGGGGAGATATTCGTGCAGAAAGACCTGCTGGCCACCCTCACCAAAATGGTAGAAGCCGAACAGCAGGCGCTGAAAAATAAAAAGAGCCGGAAAGAAGCTATCATGACGGCTTATAACCGGTTCTACAAAGGAGATATTGCGAAGGAATTCGTGCGGGGCTGCCAGGAACAGGGTGGCCTCATCACCCTGGAAGACCTCGCAAAGTGGAAACCCATCGAAGAAGAGCCCCTGCATGTGAACTATAAAGGCATATAAGTATACAAGCTCAAGGAATGGACGCAGGGCCCCATGTTGCTGCAAGGCCTCAACATTCTGGAGAATTTCGACCTTAAAAAGATGGGCTTTAATTCGCCCGAATACATCCACACATTGTACCAGGTGCTGAACCTTACTTTCGCGGACCGTGATTTTTATTACGGCGATCCGTATTTCTCCCGCACCCCTATCAAAGGTTTGCTGAGCAAGGAGTACGCAAAACAACGCGCTGCACAGATCAGCCGCACGCACAACGACGCGGGAGCAGGGCCGGGCGATCCCTATCCCTTTGAAGGGAAACAGAACCCGCTGCTGCATTTGCTGGAACAAAGAAAATTATACGCCGATACCACGCTAGAAAAAAAGAACGAGATATTCGTGCCTAAACACGACGCCGTCGCTTACACGCGCCAGGCAGACAGTGCATATGCGGACCGCCTCTGGCGCGGCACCACCAGCGTGGAAGCCGCGGATAAGGAAGGCTGGGTGGTATCCATCACCCCCAGCGGCGGATGGCTGCCCGCCTGCATTGCAGGCCGCACGGGCGTTGGCATGAGCCAGCGGCTTCAAAGTTTCGTGCTCGATTCCGCGCTCAGCCCCTTCAACGTAGTAGCCCCGGGCAAAAGGCCGCGTGTTACGCTCACGCCATCCATGGCGCTGAAAGGCGGCAAGCCGTATATTTCCTTCGCCGTGCAGGGCGGCGATACGCAGGACCAGAACCTGCTGCAATTTTTCCTTAACATGGTGGAATTCGGGATGACGGTGCAGCAGGCCACCGAAGCGCCGAACATCAACAGCAACCAGTTGTGGCTGAGCCTTGGCGGCACCTCGCTGAAAGACCGCATGCCCAAACCCGGCAGCCTGCTGCTGAACAGCAATACGCCGGACAGTACCCGCACCGCGCTTAAAAAAATGGGTTATTCCCTCAGCTTCACCCCCCGCAGCAGCGGGCCTATCAATGCCATCTTCCTGGACCGGCTGCACGGCAGCATCTGGGGCGGCAGCAGCAACCACGGGGAAGATTACGGCATCGGATGGTAACAGGGAGCGTATTTCCCCGGATGTTAATGCGGTATCGCAGAACGGTGCGCATGGTTTTTGCTCGTACATTTATATAGTATACGAAAAACCAGATTGCAGCATTAAAATCTTGTGGCATGTTACCGATCGGAAGCGCAGCGCCGGATTTCCGGCTCCAATCCACTCCAGACCAGCAATATTCATTGAAGGATTTTTCCGGCAAAAACCTCATACTGGCGTTTTACCCGGCAGACTGGAGCCCCGTTTGCGGCGACCAGATGACGCTTTACAACGAAATGCTGCAATTGTTCCGCAAGCACAACGCGGCGATCGTGGGTATTTCGGTGGACAGCAAATGGTGCCACCTCGCCTATACGCAAAGCCGCAACCTGCACTTTCCGCTCCTGGCGGACTTTGAGCCGAAAGGCGCCGTAGCGAAGGCTTACGGATCTTATGACGATAAAGAAGGACAGTGCCTGCGTTCGCTGTATGTGCTGGATGCAGAGGGTATCATACGCTGGAATTACCTTTCGCCGCTGTCTGTAAACCCGGGGGCAGACGGTATCCTGGATGCGCTCGGGAAGATCAACGCAAAAAAATAAACCGGATGTCTAAACTCAAGCCCCCCATCGGCAAGCAGGATCATGTAAGAGGCCATGCCAACGCACCTGTATCCCTCGTGGAATACGGCGATTTCCAGTGCCCGCATTGCGGCGAGGCCTACCCCGTGATAGAAGAAATAGTGCGGGAGCTCGGGCACGACCTCCGCTTTGCCTACAGGCACTTCCCCCTGTCTACCGCCCATCCCCTGGCCCTTTCTGCGGCCATCGCCTCGGAAGCGGCCGCCAGGCAGAGAAAATTCTGGCCCATGCATCATAAGATATTCGAGAACCAGGCTTCGCTCAGCGTGGAATCCCTGTGGGAATTCGGCACAATCATTGGGCTGGATATGGAGCAGTTTGAAAAGGACATCAACGATCCGGCGCTGGAAAAAAAAGTGGAGGAAGACTTCGAAAGCGGCGTGCGCAGCGGGGTGAACGGCACCCCCACATTCTTCATCAACGAAATACGGTACAACGGCAGCCACGACAGGAAATCCCTCATGGCCGCCTTACAAAAATAACAGGAACCATGGGAGCATTCAACGACCTCATTCAATCGGACCAGCCGGTGCTGGTAGACTTTTACGCGGACTGGTGCCAGCCCTGCCACGCCATGACGCCAGTGATCAAAGAAGTGGCCAAAGCGGTGGAAGGCAGGGCCCGCGTGGTGAAAGTGAATATAGACAAGAACCAGGCGGCTGCCCGGCAATTCAATGTCAGCGCCGTGCCTACGTTCATCATTTTCCGCAAAGGACAGATCATATGGCGGCATTCCGGTACTACCGATAAAAACAGCCTCCTGCGGCAGCTGCAATCCGTATAGCTATACTTTGCATGCTTTTTTTATTATCTTGAACGGAAACAAGATTCCACATGAAAATAGCCGCCTTAATGCTGCTTACGCTTTCCGTGCAGGCGCAGTCCGATTCGCTGCAGTCCCTGGTTGCAGACAATGCACAGGTAACCCTGGTATCCAGCCAGTTCAGTTTCACCGAAGGCCCCGCCCGGGATAAAAAAGGCAATGTCTATTTCACCGATCAGCCCAACGACCGCATCTGGATCTACCATACAGACGGCAAGCTCACTGAATTCTCCTCAAAGACAGGCCGCTCCAACGGCCTGTACGTCGATAAAAAAGGGCGCATCATCGCCTGCGCGGATGAGCAGAACGAGCTGTGGTCCTTTAACCGCAAAGGGAAACCTTCGGTGCTGATGACGAACTATAAGGGGCAGAAGCTCAACGGCCCGAACGACCTCTGGATACATCCCAACGGCAATATTTATTTCACAGATCCCTACTACCAGCGCAAATACTGGGAAAGGCAAAAGCCGGACATCGAAGCCATGCGTGTGTATTGCCTCGCACCCGGAGAAAAAGAACCGGTGATGGTAGCGGACGATATCGTGAAACCCAACGGCATCGTGGGTTCGGCAGACGGGAAGTATCTTTTCGTGGCGGATATCGGGGATAACAAAACTTACCGGTACGAGATACAGCCCAACGGCACGCTCGCCAACCGCATCCTCTTTACAAACAAAGGCGGCGACGGCATAACGCTGGACGACCGCGGCAATCTCTACATCTGCGGCAACGGCATCTCCGTGTTTAATCCCGAAGGCCGGCAGATCGCGCAGATACCCGTACCCGAAAAATGGGTGGCCAATGCATGTTTCGGCGGCAAGAACAGGGATCAGCTGTTCATCACTGCGGGCGTGTCTGTCTACACGCTCAAAATGAAAGCAAGGGGAATTGAATAACTAGACCTTCATCAGCAGCTCCGCTGCTTTTTCCAGCGTTTCATCCTTCTTCGCAAAACAAAAGCGGATCACTTTGTGATCGGTGCCGTTCTGGTAGAAAGCCGAAACCGGTACCGGCGTTACGCCAAATTCCTTCGTCAGCCGCACGGCGAATTCATGATCGCTTTCTTCGCTGATGCGGTGATACTGGTAGCACTGGAAATAGCTTCCGTAGCTGGGCATAGGCGTAAAACGCGTGCCCGCCATCAGGCTGTGGAAGCGGTCGCGCTTGGCCTGCATGAAACCGCTGAGCTGAAGGTACGAGTCCCGGTTCTGCAGGAACTCCGCCAGGGCCACCTGCGAAGGGCTGTGGCAGGAGAAACAGTTGTACTGGTGTACTTTCCTGAATTCCTTCATCAGCGCGGGCGAACTGATGCAATAACCCAGCTTCCAGCCGGTGCAGTGATACAGCTTGCCGAATGAAAAAGAAACAAAGCTCCTTTCCAGCAGGTCCGGGTAACGCAGGATGCTCTGGTGGGGGATGTTGTCGTAGATCAGGTGTTCATACACTTCATCGCTCAGGATGAAGATGCCCGTTCCTTCCACCGTTTTCCGCAATTCAACAATGTCGTTTTCTCCCAACACAGAACCCGTAGGGTTGTGCGGCGTGTTCAGCATGATCATGCGGGTGCGCGGGGTGATCTTCGCCCGGACTTCATCCCAGTTTATTTTGTATTCCGGGAATTGCAGGTCTATCAGCACAGGCACAGCGCCGTTCACCAGCACATTGGGCACATAGCTGTCGTACGCCGGCTCGAATATGATCACTTCGTCACCTGGCTGCAATACCGTGGTGAGAGAGGTATAGATGCCGTAAGTGCCGCCGGGCGTGATAGTGATCTGGCTGTCCGGATCGATGGCTGTGCCGTAGAGGAACTGCACTTTCTGCGCCAGCACTTCGCGGAGCGGCAGGTAACCCTGCATGGGCGCGTACTGGTTGAATCCTTTATACATGGCCTCATTCACTTTCGCGATCAGTTCCTGGTTCATGGGATAATCGGGAAAGCCCTGGCCGAGGTTCACGGACCGATGTTCCGCTGCCAGCGCGCTCATCACGCTGAATATCGTAGTGCCTGAGCTGGGCAGCTTCGAAGTAAGGTTCAAGGTTGTGAGATTTGAGGTTTAAAATAATCAAAAGCGCCGTTATTCCGCAACCGGCATATACCAGATGCCTTTGGAAGGCAGGGAAACAAATACCGCGTCCCCGCTTTTATAGTTGCCGGCGGTGGTCCTCACGCGAATGATGTTGCCCGGCACTTCCACTTCCACATCGTTGTAGCTGCCGCCGAAATACACCGCCTTTACACGGCCCTTCAGCGCATCGCCGCCTTCGCGCACGAGGCGGAACTGCTCGGGCCTCACGAAAAGGCTTTTACCGTTTGCGTTGATGCCCGGCATAAGGGAAAAAACTTTTGCTTTTTCTGGCGTGAAAAGATGATAAGCGCCCAGCAGCCCGGCCACGTATTCATTCTGCGGCTGGCGGTATACCTGCGCGGGCGGCCCTTGCTGGATGACGGCCCCGTCTTTCATGATCAGCACTTCATCTGCCCATGGCAGTATATCGTCCGGATCGTGGGAAACGAGCAGGCAGGTGATATTGAGCTCCTCCCCGAGGTCCTGTATCACGTCTTTGAGGATGCGGGTATGAATGAGGTCGAGGTTAGAAAAAGGCTCATCCAGCAGCAGCAGGCTGGGCATGGTAAGCAGCAGCCTGGCCAGGGAGATGCGTTGTTTTTCTCCGCCGGAAAGCTGGTCTGTTTTGCGTTTCACGAGGTGCGCTATGCGGCAAATTTCAAAAAGGCGGTCTGCCTGTTCCTGCGTGAGCTTATTGGCGTATGAAAGCAGCTCTTCCACCCGGTAATTGTTCCGCAGCTCGTAATGCTGGGAAAGGTAGGCTATCTGCGGGTGGCCGGGGATGAGCTGCTCATCCGGGCCTTTCACTTTTTTCCCTTCAAACAGCACCTCTCCCCCATCGGGTTGTATCCATCCGGCAATGATGCGCAGCAAAGTGCTTTTACCCGAACCGGAAGCCCCTGCTATGGCGAGCTTCTGGAACTTTTGCTGCGTAAAGGAAATGGGTTTCAGTTCAAATCCCAGCTGATCCTTCCTGTATATATCGGAAACCTGTAATAAATGCATATTGATATCATTGGCGGGGGCGCTACTGCAAAGTGCGTTCCATTTACCAGGTATCAAAGAAAATACATTTGCGGGGAAGCAGGAAGGGTTTATTGAAATTCCCCATATGGCGGGAAAGCCTTATGCAAGTCTCAGCGGGCCTGCACCACCAGGATGGCCGTATCCAGGGTCTTGTAGTGCTCAATGCCGATAGAGCCGGGTTTGGCCATGGGATGGTCCAGCAGGGCCTGGAAGAACCGGGGGAATTGCTGCATCTGCGGGCCGAAAGGCTGTATTTTCATAAAGAGGTATTTCCCGGCGGGGATATGGTATACCGGAAGCCCGGTTTCAGCTGCCTCGTCTGCAGACAGCAGGCCTGCGCAGGCTTTGTACGTCAGTTCACCGTTCACCATTTCGGTAATGCCGTAAGAGGGGCGTTCGTGGGCATCGGCCAGGCTGGTGTGAAGGCTGGTGAAGGCGCCCATAACGGCGGCCATAGACCGGGCCTGCACGTAGAAAACGGGGATGTCCTGTTCGATCAGCATTTCGCGGATTTCCATATAGCTTGATTTTAAACAAATTTCAGGGCAAAAGAGGAAAAAAACAGGGCCGGGCGGGACCAATCAAGGGGTTATATGTGACAAAATCCGCTTTAAAAATTTATTTTCATAAAACTGCAACATAATCCTTCCATACCCGTCAAATAAGTCAATGTACACTGATCCCGATAAACTGGCTGACAAGCAACTGGTTCATAATGCTTTGAGCGGCGACGCCCAGGCTTTCGGGATTATCATCCGTGATACTGAAAAGCTGGTTGGGCAGATCGTTTGCCGGATGGTGAGCAATGTGGAAGACCGGAAGGACCTTGCGCAGGAGATCTATCTGAAGGCGTACCGGAACCTGGCTGCATTCAAACATGCATCGAAGCTGTCTACCTGGATTGCGCAGATCAGTTACAATACCTGCATGGATTACCTGCGGAAGAAGAAGCTGCTGTTTCCCGGGGAGCTGGCGGACGGGCCGGGTGTTGGTTCGGCGGATGATACGGTGTACCGCAAGGAGCTGGCCGGTATCCTGCAGTCCGGGATGGACAGGCTGCAGCCGGTGTACCGGACGATGATCACGTTATATCACCAGGAGGAATTGAGCTACGAGGAAATAGGCGAGATCACCGGCATGCCGCCGGGCACGGTGAAGAGTTACCTTTTCAGGGCGAGAAAAGCGCTGAAGGACCAGCTGGCGGGATATTACGGGAAGGAAGATGTAAAGCAGGGAAAGTAGAAGAAATAAAAGAAGAAGCAGGAGAAAACAGGTAAAAAGAAGGAAACACCGGCAGGCGGGGCATTACGGGGAGGAAGATGTAAGCAGGGAAAGTAGAAGAAATAAAAGAAGACGCAGGAGAAAACAGGTAAAAAGAAGAAACACCGGCAGGCAAGTTATCTGAAATGATTCTGACCGATTAAAGCAAAATTATGAGTAGCGCTCATTTAACTGAAGAGATCATCCAGGCGTATGCGCTCAGGGGAACGCACGAAGACCCGCATGTATTGGCGCATATCCATGCATGCGAAACATGCAGGGCGGCAGCGGAATCGTATGCGCGGATGTTTTCCGCACTGGAAGAAATGCCTGCGGCAACGTTCGATTTTGACGTAAAGGAACTCGTGCTGCCGAAGCTGCGGGTGCGCAAAAGGAACCGCCCGGCGTTGGTCCCGGTATTGGCAACTATTTTCGGGCTGCTGGCGCTTGGAGGCGCGGGTTATTATTTCAGCGATTATCTCGGCGGCATCATCGGCCCTTCCGTCCCCTACCTGCTGTACTGCCTCGGCCCTGCGGCGGTCACGCTGCTGGTGGTATTGGCTGCGGACCTGTTCAATTCGCACCGGCAAAAAATGGAGAAACTGGAATATTACTGACCCGGCACATGAAGAATACCGGTACAAGCACATTATTATAAAAGGATCTTAAACCCTCACCCGATGAAGAAGTTTTTTTTAGCAACGATAACCGCACTGGCTCCTGTAGCGCTTTATGCGCAGGAGTATTACCGCCTGCCAGACAACCGGCAGATGAGCAGCCAGTTCATTTCCGTTCCAGCCACGATATTCGTGATGTACCTCGTTGGCGCTTTTATACTGCATGTTATCAGGACCACGCTGGATCACCGTTTACGGTCCAAGCTGGTAGACAAGGGCGTGACGGATAAGGTGGCCGAACAATTCCTTCAACCCGTAAGCCGCGACCTGCGCTCGCAGGCGCTCAAATGGTGCCTGATGCTTACCGGCACCGGTATCGGGCTTACAGCCGTGTATTATACGCTGCCGCTGGACATACACTCGCTGGCCATCATGGCATTCAGCATCGCATTGAGTTATCTTGCCTATTTCCTGTACCTTAAATACACTCAACAACCCTGATATTCACACTTAATTCTTAACACATGCAACTCCGATCTTTATTGCCCTCCGGGGCCTGGCATTGCTTTGCCTTCTGTTTGCTAACCGGCGCTCTTGCCCCCGGCAAAACGTCCGCAAATTCTGCATCACTTACATCCTTCTCTGTTGGGGTGCACCGCGACAGCCTGCCTAAACAGCCCGCGCAGCCTGATTCCCTGAAAATGCTGGCGGTGTACACGGGTACTTACATGATCCCTGACGATCCTGAGCTTGAGATCATCCTGGAAAACGGGAAACTGTACGGCATACCTAAGAACGGTGGTAAACATGTGATGATACGCACGGGCCAGCACCAGTTCTATGTGCCGGATAAAGCGATCCTCGCGCAGTTCGAAATGGACAGTTACGGCCAGGTTACTTTCCTTCAGCTTTCCAAAGGAGGAGAATCTGCCGTTGCGGTAAAGAAAAAATGATCAGTCTTTTACGTATGCAGCCGTTTTCTTCAACGCTTCCAGGGCATTGGCCAGGTACACCAGCGGTGCGTTCCAGTTAATGGCGATTTCGTTGGAAGCAAAAGAACAATCGGTATCCGAATAGGCGGTTTCCGGTTCGGTATGTTCATAGTGGCAACTATCCTGCATCCCCGGGTTCGGGCCACCGGAAAGCAGGCCGGGCACAGGTTCCGCGATACCGTCCGCAATAGAGGGGCGATGATGCGGATGCATGGTGGATCTGCTGCCGAAACCGGTGACGAACGAATAGCCGGTGGCATTGCGGCCCATCAGGTAATCCATATTGCTGAGCGCAACGTCCAGGTATGTTTTATTTTTTGTGAGGCGGTAGGCATACAGCAGCAGGATGCCCTGGTTGGCGGCAACTGAACTGCCGCCCCAGCTGAAGTCCCTGCGCGACTGGCCCATGACGGTACGGAAAGCACTCTGCGGCTGTCTGCGGATGTATTCATCGGCTATGCGGAGAACCCTTTCCCGGATGACCGCCACATCGGGTTGAATGGCTCCGGGCAATCCGCCCGAAATACGGAGGACCGTGTAATACCCTTGCATGGCCACATTCCGCCAGGTGGGAAGCTGTACGCTGTCTTTCAGGTGCCGGCGGAAAACCCCGTAATATTTTTCATCCTCCGTAGCGGCGAACATTTCAGCGGCAGCCCAGCTCCATTCGTCGCGCAGGTCATTGTCGCCATATGTGCCGGTGGTGATCGCAGGCTGGTATTGTTTATTCAAGGCTGTCTGGTCGTACAGCACCGCGGGATATTTTTCAGCCCATTGCCAGGCCAACTTCGCAGCTGTCAGGCAGCTATCCGCCAGCGGTCTGTTGAACGGCGCCAGGATGCGCGCAGCCTGTGCGGTAACCGCTGCAAAATCCAGCGCGGCGGCAGTGCTTTTCTGCACCACATAGCGCGGCAGTTTTGTAACCCCGGGCATCACCATCCCATCGAACGCTGCATTGGTGCATTTATGATACACGCCGCCGTCGTTGGGGTCCTGCATGGTGAGCATCCAGCGGAGGTTGTAAATGGCTTCGTTGAGGATGTCCGGGACTGCATCGCTGCTTTCGGGGATATTGGTCTTGAGCGCGGCGAAATACTCCGGGAAGTCTTCGTATGCAGAAAGCAGCGAGCTCATGGAAATACCGGAGTTCACAATGTATTTGTTGTAATCGCCTGCGTCATACCATCCGCCCGGCGAAGCGATCACGGTACCTGCTGCCCGTTTGCTGTCGGCGGCCGAAGCATGGACCAATACGGCGTTATCCGGGTGGCCGGCGCCGCGGTTCCATTTGCCGGCGTATTTTTCTTCCAGCGGAAGGTGGGAGCGCTGGTAATAAAATCCTTTCAGGCTGCCGGTGCTCACGGGTTTTAATGCATCTGCCGTTACCGGGAAAGGATATGAAGAGCCGATGCCTGGCACATATACCACGTATTCTCCTTTCCTTGTCAACGCTGAAAAATCAGCGATACGGGTAAGCGTGGAAGAATTGGCTGATCGTTGTTCAGGGCCCAGCGGGCCATTGAACACAGTGTCCTTGCCATTACGGGTAATCACAAAAAATTCTTTTGCAGCAGCCTTCCCTGTAATTACGGCGATCTTAGGCGCCAGCGGGTAAAAGCCCGACTGGTTCAGCTGGATCTGTTGTTGTGCAGCAGCAGGTAAAGCGAGGAGCATTAAGGCGATCGATCTCATGGGTATCCATCCTGTTTATGAAATATAGAAAAAAATGCCCGCAGTTTTATCTGCGGGCATTGGGTTAGTTCCAGCTGTTGGCCACATCGTTTGCCACATTCGGGTTCGTGTCTTTTTCCTGCTGCGGGATCGGCAGCAGTACGTTCCTGTCCTGGAAGGTTGCCGCACCGTACTGCGCCTGCAGTTCAGGGTTCAGCACCTGCTTCAGCAGGCCCCAGCGCAGCAGGTCGAAATAGCGCGATTGTTCGCCTGCAAGCTCGATCTGCCGTTCGCGCATGAGTATCTGCATGGCTGCGGCCTGGCTGCCCAGCGTGATGTACTGGAAAGCGCCGGCTCGCTGGCGCACGCGGTTGATGTATGGCCGGGCGGACTCAGGCGCATTGGTTTGAATGTATGTTTCCGCGATCATCAGCAGCACGTCCGCAAAACGGATCACCTGCGAATTGATGCTGCTGGCAGGGCCGCCGTAGCTGGCCACTTCTTCGTAATACTGGTATTTCCGCCAGCGGTAACCGCCCTGGCTTTGTGCGAAGGGATAAGCCACCGGGCCGCCGGGGCATTGGTCGCAGTAAGTGGTTTTGCCGCCGCTGGCCGCATCCCCGTACATGATCATCTTTGCCCTCGGGTCCGTATAAGGCACGCCCTGCGGCGTGGTGTACTTAAAAGCTTTCACCAGTGCGTCCGACACATACACGTTGCGCCAGTCGTTGAAGCCGTATTCCTGCGCGCGGTCGCTGTGGGTGGCTTTTCCACCCCATGTTTCCTGGCCGCCGAACACGTAATACTGGTTACCGATACCCCAGTCCGTCCACTTGGCATGCATCACCTGGAAAATGGTTTCAACGTTCACCTGGTTATTGGTGCTGAACAGGTTGTCGTACGCCGGTGCAAGGTCGTAAGTATAAGGCGCCTGTGTGAGCGGCAGCAGCGTGGTTTGCGCCTGCGCCCATTTCTTTTGGTAGAGATATGCCCGGCCGAGGAGGGCAATGGCCGCGCCTTTGTTCACCCGCCCAAGGTCGGCCGCAGCCTGTGCGGAAGGCAAAGGAAGGTCTGCGACCGCAGCCGTCAGATCGGCTTCCACAGCGGCCCAAAGCGCAGCAACGTCCGCACGTTTGGGATAAAGATCCGTGGTGGCTTCTGCATAACTGCTGCGCAGCGGGGCCCTTCCCCACAAGGTAACCAGCTGCATGTTCGCATAAGCGCGCAGGAAGCGGGCTTCGGCAGTGTATTGTTTTTTCAGCGCCTGGTCTGCCGCAGCGGTAGGGTTCCATGCGCCGGCGCGGTCTATCACCACGTTGGAACGCAGCACCAGCCGGTACAGCGAAGCCCAGAGGTTCGTCAGGATGCTGTTGGCCGGAGTGAAGGTGTAATCTGAAATTGGCCGGATGTCGCCCTGCAGGGGAGCATCGCGCTCGGCATCGTTCCCCATCAGGTCGAGGATAAAATAATATTCGCGGCTCCAGAGCCCGGGATGCAGCAGGGTTGCGTAAGACGCCACCAGCGCTTCGTTGATCTGCTGCGCACTGGTGAAATAATTGTCGTATCCGTAAGCGCCGGGATTCACCACGTCCAGGCGGGATTTTTTGCAGCTGCTGCCCATTAGCAGCACTGCGGCGAATATGATGGAAAGTATCTTTTTCATGCGTTCGTTTTTAAAACTGGAAGAATCAAAGGCCAAGCTGAACACCTACTAAAAAAGTCTTTGGCTGCGGCAACTGGCCCCTGTCTATTCCTCTTGCAAAAATGAAGCTGGAGCCTGTGGGGGTGCTTATTTCCGGGTCGTACCCGCTGTAGCCGGTCAGCGTAATGAGATTTTCGGCGGATACATACAGGCGCACGCTGCTAAGCACTCCTTTCGTGGCCGTATTCAGCATGGAACGCGGGAAGGTATACCCCAGCGTGATCATGCGCATACGCAGGTACGAGCCGTCTTCTGTATAAAAATCGGAAGGCTGCAGGTTGGCGGTCTGGTTCTGCCCCGCCCTCGGCAATGAAGCCCTGTCGCCGGGCTTCCGCCAGCGGTTCACCATGTCGGTGCTTACGTTGTGCAAGGCTGATGTTCCCAGCAGTACATAATTCTGTTCTTTATACAGCGTCAATCCCGAAACACCCGCGGCTGCGAGATTAAAATCAAAATTGCGGTAATTGAGGCTGATGGTAGCGCCGAATACAAACTTCGGGATCGGGTTGCCGAGCACCGTCATATCTGCATCATCGATAAATCCGTTGCCGTTGATGTCGCGGAATATAAAATCACCGGGCTTCAGGTTTGCCTGGTACACCGCATTGGGATCGTTCGTTGCCTTACGCGCAATTTCGTTATAGGTATCAATGTCGCCCTGGTCGATGGCGACATGATCTACCAGCCTGCCATAGAATGAACCGATCGGGAAACCTTTGGCGGTATAGGTTGCCGCACTGTTCTGGTTGAAAGCGCCGTCGCGGATGGGTGCGGAAAATTCATTGCCCAGGGATATGACTTCGTTTTTGTTATATCCCCCGTTCACCCCGATGCTGTAACCGAAACCGCCTGCAGTCTGGTTGCGGTAGGTCACCGCGAATTCCACACCGGTGTTTTTTGCAGAAGCTGCGTTGCTGGCAATGGTAGGGCTGCCGGACACGCCGCCCGCTCCGGTGGAATT
>CBFHAF010000011.1:0-20350 GCA_965653435.1 uncultured Chitinophaga sp. | reverse complement strand
TTCGTTCTTGTTCGCCCTGAAGCCCAGCGGGCCCAGTTCCGTGGCGGCCCTGCCCCAGCGCACGAGGTCCAGGTAACGGAAACCTTCAAACGCCAGCTCCAGGAACCTTTCATTCACGATCGCTTCGAACAGTGCGGCGCCGGCGGGTTGGATCTCCGGCAGTTTAGCCCTTACCCTCACTTTGTTCAGCTCAGTTCTCGCGCGGCCTTCGTTGCCGGAACGGTAATATGCTTCGGCAGCCATCAGCAGTACGTCCGCATAACGGATCAGCTTGGTATTGGTGCCGTAGTTCAGGTCCGTAACGGCTCCGCCCTCGCTGGTGGTCTGGGTGGAAAATGCCCCGTATTTACGCTGCCAATACCCTTCAAAATCCCAAACATTGGTGGCATTCCACTGCCCGCCGCCGGCCCTCAGCTCGGTAACTGACAGAATGGTGTTCTTCCTGCGTTCCACGTCGCCGGCCGCAATATAGGCGTCGTATAATTTTTTCCTTGGCAGGTTGAAGCCCCAGCCGCCCAGCAGCGAATCGCCGGGCATCGCCTTGTACGGCTCTTCGCGTGGGCCCATCAGCTTGATATGGATATTGCTTTCGACCTGCCTGAAACGGTCCCAGGGAAAGTTGTCCCAGTTATATTTTTTGGCAGAGGAGAAGGGCACTTCAAATATGCTTTCGATGCCGAACTCCCCCTGTTTCGAAAATGCCGCCGGGAATTTGCTTTCCAGGCTATATTGACCGGAAGCGATCACATCGTTGAACTTTGCCGCGGCTTCGGCCCACTTCTGCTGGTAGAGGTATACTTTACCCAGCAGCGCCTGCGCCGTTCCTTTCGACACCCTGAAGCGCTGCGCCGCCGGCAATGCGCTTTTCACGGGCAGCACGGCAATGGCTTCCAGCAGATCCTTTTCCAGCTGGGCGTATACTTCGGCCTTAGGCGTGCGTTTGGTGGTATTGTATTGTTCGGGTTTCAGCTCGGTCAGTACAAGGGGCACGTCGCCCCATAAAGCGGCCAGCTCGAAGTAATAATATGCCCGCAGCGTTTTGCATTCCGCCACCAGTCTTTTTTGCAGATCGGTTTCGCCTTTCACGCGGTTGATCACCTGGTTGGCGCGGTACACGCCAAAGTAGTTCACCCGCCATGTCCACAGCACGCCCTGGTTCTGGGCATCGGTGGTAAAATCGTCCAGGCTCTGGTAGTGGCTCTGGTCGCCGGGGTCATTGCCACCTGCATTCCCTTCGTCCGAGGGCAGGGTTTTCACCAGCAGCGGGCTGCCCCAGCCCCAGTTGTATTCAGCCTGTAAAAAGTCATAGGCTGCATAAGTGGCCGCAAGCGCATCATTGTCTGTCTGGTAATACTCCTCGATCGGCGTTCGCCCGGGAATTTCCTGGTCCAGGAAGCTCTTGCCGCAGCTGCTTACCAGCAGGGCGGCCATTCCGGCGATGATATATTGAAAGCTGTTTCTTTTCATGATGATTGGAATTGCAGGTTAAAAACTAAATGAGAGGCCGACGATAGCTGTGCGGGGAATAGGGTATACGCCGCGGTCGATGCCCAGGCTGTTGTTCTCGTTGCTGCCGGCCTCGGGGTCCATTCCCTTGTATTTGGTAAAGGTGAAATAGTTGTCCAGCGAGCCGTAGATCCGCGCATTGCGGATGTGCGCTTTTTTCAGCAGGCTGGCCGGAAGCGTATAACCGAGCTGCAGCTGCCGGATGCGGGTATACGAACCATCGAACAGCATTTTATCGCTGTTGTAGGCATATTTGCTGCCAGAGTTGGGTGCAAACCATGCATTGGTCTTGTTTTCAGGTGTCCAGCGGTCTGTCCAGAAAAATTCGGGGCGGTTGGCCGTTGGCCTGTCTATCCTGTTGAAGCCCATCAGGACGTCGTTCCCTTGCTGGCCCTGCACCAGCACCATCAGGTCGAAACCTTTCCAGGCCATTGTGAGGCGGGCGCCGTAAACGAAATCAGGATGCGGGCTGCCGATGTATTGGTAATCGCCGTCGGAGATCACGCCATTGCCGTCCGTATCCACCGGGATGGGATCGCCGACTTTTATACCCTGGTCTGTGCTGTGGTTCTTCAGGAAATCGTCCACCTGGCTTTGCGTCTGGAAAATACCGTTTGTTTTAAAGCCCCTGAAGTACCAAATAGGCTGCCCCTGCTCAAACCAGGATGCCCGCCAGCCTGTGCCGACTTCGCTCCCGGGGATCCTGTCCACGAACTCGTTCAGCGACACCACCTCGTTTTTAATGGTGGTTAGGTTGGCGCCGATCTCGAATTTAAAAGCCCTGCTGTTGTCGTTGCGGTAGCTTACTTCAAATTCCCAGCCTTTGTTCCTTACATCGCCGCCGTTCACGATGTGCAGCACGTTGCCCACAAAGCCGGGAACGGTGCCGGGTGTAAGCAGGCCTTTCGTGAGCTTGTTATAATAATCCACCACGAGGCTGAGGCGGTTGTTGAAAAAGCCCATGTCCGCGCCAAAATCAAGCTGCTCGCTGGCCTCCCATTTGAGGTAAGGATTTTCCAGCCCCGCGGGCTCCGCCCCCACCAGGAAATTATCATTGAGGTCGGGGAAGCCGATGCCTTCCGTAGTGATGAGCGACTTCCAGTCGCCGATCCTGATATTGGCGATGCTGCCGTTCTTTCCCCAGCTGGCGCGCAGCTTCAGGTAGTTCATCGCTCCGTCCGGGAAGAATGCTTCGTTGCTGGCAACCCAGCCGGCGGACAAGGAGGGGAACGTGCCCCAGGTATTGGCCGGCGGCAGCAGCGACGATCCGTCCCTTCTCAGGATGGCGTTAAAAAGATATTTGCCTTTGTAATCGTACTGGATCCTGCCGTAATAGCTCACCATGGAGGTTTGCGTGGCAAGGCCGTTCAGGCGGTCCTGATCGTCGGGCACAAAGTCCGGGTAAGAGAATTTATCGTCTTCGCGGAACATGCCGGAAGTGGTGCCGTTCAACCGGTCGTAGCCGCGGCGCAGGGAGCTCATACCGGCCATCAGGCTAATATCGTGGTGGCCGAACTTGCGGTTGTAGGTGGCGAAATTTTCCCATTGCCAGTTGTACCAGTTCTCGTTATTGTCTATCGTGCCGGCGGCGGTGTTCAGCCGCACGCTGGACCACCAGAAGGTGGGCGTCCAGGCATGGTTGCGCTGGAAAGCGGCGTCCAGGCCGAAGCGGCTGGTTACTTTCAGGCCCTTGATGGGTTCAAGCTCAGCGTATACGTTGCCCACTACTTTGTGCTGCGTGGTGAAATTATGCGTGATAGCCATCTGTGCGAGCGGGTTGCCGGCTTCGCCCCATACGTAGTCTGACACGCCGTAGTATCGCCCCTGCGGGTCCTTGATGAGGGAATATCCTGCCGCGATAGCATCCTGCACGCGTTGCGGCAATGCGCCGGTGAACACAACCGGCATGGTCGGGTCCAGCAGGATGGCGTTGTTGATCACGGAACCGAACTCATCGTCTTCCGTGATTCCGTTCGTTTTATGATAAGCATAGCTCAGCCTGTTGCCTACATTCAGCCAGGGCTTTATCTGGTGATCGGTGTTGAGGCGTACGGTATAGCGGTTGAAGCGTGCTTTGTCGCCGCCGATCACACCATCCTGCGCGTAAATGGTGCCACCGAGGAGGTAAGATGATTTTTCGCTGCCGCCGCTGATGTTGAGCGCGTAACGCTGTACAGGGGCATTCTGCGTTATCTCGTCGAGCCACATGGTACCGGTTTTGCCTTTCCAGTCTGCGGGGTTGGGCCTGTCTACCGTTACGCCGGCGTCTTCCAGGTACTGGCTGTACTGTTCGGCGTTCATCATCTTCATGGGATTTTTGATGCGCTGGCTGCCGTACTGCATGCTGAAATCGATGCGCGGGGTGAGGTCTTTGTGCCCGGTTTTAGTAGTGATGATCACTACGCCGTTCGCGCCTTCCGCGCCGTAGATCGCCGCGGATGCAGCGTCTTTCAGCACTTCAACGGATGCGATCTCGGAGGGATCCAGGTATTCGATGCCGCCCGCTCGCATACCGTCTATGATATACAGCGGCTCAGAAGAACCGTTGGAGCCCGTACCACGGATGCGCACGCGCATGGCACTGCCGGGCGAGCCTGAAACGGGCAGCACGGTTACGCCCGCAGTACGGCCCTGCAGGGCCTGTTCTATACGGCTGGAAGAAACGGTGGAAATTTCCGCGGCTTTAATGGAAGAGATGGCGCCGGTCACCAGGCTTTTGCGCTGGCTGCCGTAACCCACCACCACCACTTCGTTCAGGTCGCGGTTGGATACGTCCATCGTCAGGTCTACCGTACGGTCTGAGGTTACGACGATCTCCTTGGATTCATAACCGAGCAGCGACAGCTGCAACGTTTTCCCGGCCAGTGTTTCCAGTGAATATTTACCATCGCCGTCCGTCTGGGTGCCCCGCATTTCTCCCTTCACCTGGATGGATACTCCCGGCAGCGGCGTACCGCTTTCACCGTCTGTAACCTTGCCGGATATACGTACTTTACGCGCCGTGTCTACCATCGCGCCGCTTACCATCATGCTGGTGGCGCCGTTGAGCCGCAGCAGCGGCTGGGCGGAATGATCCTCATCGCCCGCCTCCTGCTTTGCGGGGCCGGGGGACTTTGGGCGCGGGGCCTTATTATCATTCAGCGGAACAATGGCCCAGGTATTCGGCTGCACGGCCTGCGCCTGCAAACCATGCGGTACGAGCAGTGCGCGGAGCATTTCTTCCACGTTGTCGTATGCCGAAGGCGTGAAACTCACTTTTACCCTGGGTAATTTTTTGGCTTCATACAGCAGGTCTACCTTGTAATCTTTATGGATCTCCTTCAGCAGTTGCACGAGGGTTTTCTGTTGCATTTTGTCTTCAGCCGGCTGCTGCCATCCGGGCCGTGGTTTGCGGTTGTAAGCCACGTCCTGCCTGGTTTCAGCATACGACCCGCTGGCAGCGGCTGTAAAAGCCGCGACCAGCAAGGCCGTTTTCAGCAAATAGTTAGCATTCATAAATGGGAATTTTTAAAGCGGGTAAAACAAATTTTATTTTGGTTGACATTATTCGGGCTTTCAGACCTTTTCCAAAGACTGTCAGTTCTTTCGTTCCTTGCTGTTTCCTGGTGGGTATTATTCCTTCAGGGAAAATACCAGTTGATGATCCTTCTCCTCGATCTCGATGTTCATTGTCAGGGAAAGCGCCCTGCTCAGCTGTGCTATATTTTCGGCATACAGGTCGCCGCTGATCCGCTTCTGCGCAATTTCCGGATCGGCGATAACCACTTCGTACCCGAACTTGGACAGTATCATCGTGGATATATCTGCTATGGATGTGTTGTCGAAATGATAACGGTGGTTCCGCCAGTCTGCGATCAGCTCCGTGTTCACGGCTTCTTTCAGCTGCGAAGCGTCTTTATCCACCAGCACTTCGTCTCCCGGCTTCATCATGATCACTTTCGGGCCCTGGCTGATGGGCGCATTGGCCGTCAGCTGCACCCTGCCTTCTTTGAGGGATACCGTGGTGCGGGCGCCGAGCATATTCACGTTGAACTTGGTACCGAACACTTCCACATCTATTTCTTTGGCATGCACTATAAAACGCGCGTTGCCGGCGCCGGGCTTTTTCGTGATCTCGAAATACGCTTCCCCTTCAAGCCATACGGCACGGCTTTCAGCGGCATTCCATTCTTCGGGGATGCGCAGGGTTGAATTGGCATTCAGGTAAACGAGCGAGCTGTCCGGCAGCAGCACCTGCCTGATCTCTCCGTAAGCGGTGCGGTATTCGGTCATGCCGCCCGAAACAAGATGGCAGTATATAAAATAGGAAGCGTAAGCCAGGATGGGAAGAGCTACCGCGGCGGCCATCACCCTCAGTATCCTCCGGCGGATAGCACCGGGGCGCTGGCGGCTTAGCCGGGATTCGATGCTGCGCCAGCTTTCCTGCGTCTGCTCCTCCGGCACCTGCCGGCGGCGGAAGCGGAAGGGCGCATTCCCGGGGTCCTGCGGTAAAGACTGATCTTCCATAACGTGTTTTCATAGAAGACACCGGCAGGCCACTTTTAATACTCTTTTCCGGGAAACTTTTTTTGAGCGGTCAGGTTAACGCCTTGAAAAACAGCCACCAAAGCAGTGCATGGCCCATTAAATTCCTCAGCTGGGCGATGGCTTTATGCGCCAGGTTGATTACGCTCTGGTAATTGACCTTCATGATCTCGGCTATTTCCGGGTAGGGAAGTTCTTCGTAAAACCGGAGGTAGATCACTTCCTTCTGCCTTTTGGGCAGCTGGTTCAGGTATTGGCTGAGCTTCAGCTGCTGTTCGGTTTGCTGCTCGGCGGCGATGATAATGTCTTCGGGGGAAAATTCGATATCGGGCTCCCCGCCGGGCAGGATCTGCATGGACCTCATGCCCCGCAGCTGGTTGAGCGCCTGCCGCCGGAGCGCAGTGAAAAAGAACGCGCGCACATTGCGCAATGCGCCGGTTTCCTTTTTCCTGTACCATACGCGGATGAAAACTTCCTGCACGGCGTCTTCCGCCAGGCCCTCATCTCCGAGCATGGCGAGCGCGTACCGGAACAGTACCGGGTGCAAATGGCTGTGAATGTGCGCATATGCTCGTGTATCTTCCTGCAAAACGGCCTCCCAGCAGCTGGTCAGGTCCTCGCCTTGGTCATAGGTACCCGGCATGAATAATTGATGATCCCTGGGTTTTTTGAATGTGGAACCTTCCTGTAAAATAACGAATCTGCGGGAAAAGAATGTTTATCTTTAAAAATAGACAACGGCGGTTTACCGCCGATTCCTATACTTAATATCTCATTTTCATGATCGGCATTTTCTGGATAATAATGTCCGCGGTCTGGTTATTCATCATCTACTTCGCTATCAGGAACAGAAGGCGGGGCGGGGCCGCCAGCGAAGCTGAAACCGGCTATATGACAGACTACACGCATTTCAACGCAACACATCACCAGCCGCCCGCAGAACCCGCAGGGTTCGATGGCTTCGATGGCGGCAACGGAGGCGGAGGCGGTGCAGATGGCGGGTGGAGCGACAGCGGCGGCGATTCCGGTGGTGGGGACAGTGGCGGCGGAGACGGCGGCGGTGGCGGCGATTAAAGAAAAAAGGCACAAGCTGAAGCTCGCGCCCGTTATATTAGCAGCATATTCCTATAAGGCAGTTTAATGTCTTCCGGCACGGGGCCGGGTACCCATACAGATACCCTGCCAGCGCCTGTTATGAAGGTTCCTCAATCTGTCACAATTCTCTTCCCGCCTCCCGGCAGAAAATGACATCATTAGTATGTAAATGGCTGAATGTTTTTTGGGGCCAATACATGGGGATCACCAGTTCCCTGTTTCCTGTGATGCAAATTTATACAGCCCGTACCGGACTACAACCACATAAAGATGTGAAATCGCCGTTTCACCGCATCAGCTGTCGGAATAACCGGCCAAACCGATTAATTTTACAGCACCAATTGATTTATGCAAGCCTCCAATAAGGACAAGCGCCTCGTTACCGTTATGTTGCTTGTGCTCCTCTCCGCACAAGCCATGCCCCAAAGCCACCTGTACACCCGCCTCACGGTGGAAGACGGGCTGCGCAGCAATTATGTGAACGCCGTGTACCAGGACCACAAAGGATTTATGTGGGTTGGCACAGACGGCGGCCTGCAGCGCTACGACGGGCGGCAGTTCGAATATTTCCCGTTCACCGAAATACCCGGCATTGCACAGGAAGAAGCCAAATTCATACTCGAAACCAGGAACAATCTACTCCTGGTGATGTACAATACCTGCGCCGTTACTTATGATTATATCAAACAGGAAGCGCGCAGGGTGCCTTTGCTCGGCTACGAGAACACCAGCGTAAGGGCCACCCAGCTTTTCCAGGACAGCAAAGGCCGCACCTGGCTTTGCACCGCCGAGCACGGGGCTTTTTTGCTGGACGGGAAAGCCCGGGCTTTTGTACCCTTTTCCCGCCTGTTCAGCAACTGCGGCGGCTTCCGGGTAAGCAGCATGGCCGAGGACCCGCTTACCCGCCAGTTCTGGCTCGGCACAGACATCGGGCTCTGCCTGCTGGACATCCAGCAGAAAACCTGCTACACCGCCCGGTACAACCCCCGTCATATTCCTGCCCTTAATGTACCGCAACTGCAAATGAATATCCCCCGCCTTTTCGGGGACAGCCGTCACGGGCTTTATATCAATACCTGGGCTTACCAGGCCGAGCATCCCGGTTTTCACCATTACAACCTCCTCACCGGCAAGCTAAGCGGCGACCTCCTGCACATCGGCGCGCTCACCTACCTGATGGAAGACCAGCAGGGAAACGTATGGAGCGCGGGCGACAAGCTCTGGCGCTTTTCCAACAACGGGCAAACCGTACAGGAATTTGCCCGCGACCAGTTTGCACGCTACGGCCTGGATTATACCGACATGTTCTGCCTCGAAGAAGACAACATGCAGAACATGTGGATAGGCACCAGCAACGGCATTTTCATTTTCAATTATAACAAGCAGCAATTCCGCACCACGCCTTTCAAACCCGCCACAGACGGCCGGCCCGCGCCCCTGCTGGAAGCAACGGACATCTGGCAGCATCCCAATGGCGACATCTGGGTGGCCAGCTGGGGCCAGGGCCTGCTTGTATACGACAGCACGCTTGCCCAACTGAAAAAACAAATAAAACACCCGTCCGACTTCAAATGCAATATGCTCTGGTGCATGCAGCCGCTGCCCGATGGCCGTGTGATCATCGGCGCACAGCATGCGCATCTCCTGTTCGTGGACCCGCGCACCTGGAAAGTGGAATACCGCAAGCTGGATGAGCTGGATAACCGCACCATCCGCAGCCTGGCGCTGGACCCCGACGGGAATCTCTGGCTGGGTACGCAATGGGGCATCCTCGCCAAATGGGATTACCGGCGCAACATCATCCGCACCTGGACGGACAGCCTGTACAAACAGGGCCGTTACCAATGGCAGCATATACAGGACATTTACCCGGACAAAAACCGCAACATCTGGGTAGGCACGGCGGGCCACGGCCTGCTGAAGATGGACACCGCCGGGCGCATGCTGCAGCGATATGCGGTAAATGAACTACAACACCCGCTGCCCGGCAACAACATCCGGAACATCAGTCCCATGGGCGCGGACAAGCTGCTGATAGCAGGCGGGGGCATCTCGCTGCTTAATATCTCCACCGGTAAAGTGCTGAGCACGATCACGGAAGAACATGGATTGCCGGTGCATACCGTCACCAATGTGCTGCCGGTGAATGACCAGACCGTTTTCTTTACGACCAACTTCAGCGCGGGAAAAGTGAACCTGGCCAACCGTAAAGTGGTGCATTACGGGCGCAACTACGGCGTGGCGGACGAAACCTTCCAGCTGCCCACCGCCTGCCGCCTGCGGAGCGGCCATGTTGTGTTCGGCTCCACCAAAAGCATCCTCACTTTTTACCCGGACAGCCTGCGCGAGCCGGAACGGCCGCCGGATGTGCGGATCCACTTCTTTAAAACCGGAGAGGACCTGCAGTCGCCCTACAGCCCCATGGTGGCAGACGGCATACCCAACATGATGCTGCACCACAAGAACGGTACCTTTACCATCGGCTATACATCGCTGGCATACCTGGAACAGGACAATCTCACCTATTATTACCGGCTGGACGGCATAGACCATCAATGGGTGAAAGCCAACAAAAGGCAATATGTGACGTACAGCAACCTTTCACCGGGCACCTACACCTTCCATGTGTATTGCGAGAACGGCGAGGGGCTGGCCACGCGGAACATCACCAGCATGACCATCAACATTCAGAAGCCGGTATGGCAGAAAGGCTGGTTCTACGCAGTGCTGGCGCTGCTCGTGGCCGGTGTCATTTACGTGATACACCGCCTGCGCGTAAACCGGCTGCTGGCCACCGAAAAAGTGCGCCGCCGCATTGCGCGCGACCTGCATGATGATATGGGCTCCACCCTCACGTCCATCAACATCATGAGCAGCATGGCACGGCGGAATGCCGTGCAGCAGGACCTCGCTAAGACCCAGGACTTCCTTATCAAGATCGGGGAAAGCACCACGCGCATGATGGAAAGCATGGACGACATCGTATGGAGCATCAACCCGCTGAACGACAGCACACCCCGCGTGATCGCGCGCATGCGCGAGTTCACAACCAGCGTATTGGAAGCGCGGCAGATCAGCTTCACGTTCTCCATAGACGAAAAGATCTACAGCCGCAAGCTGAAGCTGGAAAGCCGTCATGACTTCTTTATGATCTACAAGGAGGCCATTACCAACATTGCCAAATACGCCGGCTGCACCTTCGTGGACATACGCATCCAGTTGCGGAAAGGCCAGCTGGTATTGCGCGTGCAGGACGACGGCGTTGGATTCAACGTGAATGAAGCAGGCGAAGGAGACGGGCTGATGAACATGCAGCGCAGGGCCTACCGTATGAACGGGCAGCTGAGCATACAATCGCAGGTAGGAAAAGGCACGGTGATCACGCTGATGTTCCCGACCACATAGGTATGTGATTGGCGGAATGGCGGCCGCGGCTTACCTTTATGAAGCACTAACAAACACACCTGGATATGATCCGAATCGTGTTATATGAAGATAACACCAAACTGCGGGAGAACTTAACCTTACTGATCGACGGAGCCCCAAACTATGTAGTATGCGGCGCATTCAAGAACTGCGATGATATTTTGCAGCAGACCAGCGAGCTTCTCCCAGACGTTATCCTGATGGACATTGACATGCCGGGAACCAATGGCATAGAGGGCCTCCGCATCGTACGAAGCCAGCATCCCAGCCTGCCCATACTCATGCTCACCGTGTTCGACGACAACCAGCACGTGTTCGAAGCCATCAAAGCGGGGGCAGACGGTTATCTCCTAAAAAAGACCCCGCCGGAAAAACTGCTGGACTACATACAGGACGTTTACGACGGCGGCGCCCCCATGACCTCCTCCATCGCCCGGCAGGTGCTGCAGCTGTTTGCCCGCCAGCCTTCGGACCGGAACGAGCTGTACAATCTTTCCGAACGCGAGAAAGAAGTACTGCAATTGCTGGTGAACGGTTACAGCTACAAGATGATCGCTTCCGAGATATTCATTTCCATAGATACCGTTCGGTCCCACATCAAAAAAATATACGAAAAACTGCACGTCAACTCCAAATCAGAAGCCGTGGCAAAGGCTTTCCGGGATAAGCTCGTGTAACACGCCATCCTGTTCCTTCCATTCACCTTGCGAATTTGCCGGTCGTCCCGGATCCCGCGCCTGCAAACCACATTCTTATGTGGTTGCGTGCCAGCCTGAACTTCCTCAATTTTGTACCGTAATGAAAAGGAAATTACGGGTAAACGGAAACCAAACTTTAATTCAATTCCATGCGCGTTAGTAACCCCATGCCGGCCGCATGCACTTTTTTATGCATTGTGCTGCTGGTAATGGCCTGCCGTAAAGACCGCGGGCCACAAAGAACTGCCGGCAGCGGAGTGCAGCTGCTTAAAATGACCGACGGCGACCGGGTATACAACCGGTTCGAGTATTCCGCCGAAGGAAACGTACAGAAACATTTGTACTATATAGGCTACGGGCCAGACACGCTGGCGGATCATTATGAATACCGGGCCGGCCGGTTGCACAAAGTGACCACTCCGGGCAACGAGTATCTTTCATTCCATTACACCGGCAGCCAGCTTGCCCGTAAAGACTTTTACAATGCAGCAGGGCAGCGCACATTTTCCTGGTCGTATACCTACAGCAACAACCGGCTGATGGAAGAACTGGGCTCGGAATTGTTTGAAGGCGGATGGTACCTTTCACACAGGCGGGAACATACTTACGATGGAGAGGGGAATCTTGTGCGGACAGACCGGTACCTGGATCCGGATCATGACGGTGCTTTTGAGAAGACCGGCAGCGTGGAGTACCTGGATTACACGGTTCATCCCGACCCTTACGGCGCGTTCGTGCAACAATGGAATTTGCCCTCCCTCCGGAATGTGCCGCGCCTGTCGCAGAAAGCCGTGCATTATGACGGGTTGGGCTATGAAGAATGGACGGACGAGCACAGTTATGAATACAACGGACAGGGATACCCGCTGAAGCAGGTAACGGTATCGTATAATCCATTCCGGAACGTTATCAGAAGATCCACTGTTTTATATACTTACAACAGGTAGCCCCCAAAATTTTATTTCCCATAACATCACATTGTTCCCCAAAGGGCACACCTCGCGTGTGCCCATTCTTCATTTTCACCCAACACTTTTGGCCGGAAATTTGTTACCTATGCACTAAACATCCAAAAAATGATAAAGCAACTGACCCGCTTTTTAATGGTACCCATGGCAGCAATGCTGCTGTTCAGCGCCTGCGCTTCGCAACAGGGCGCTTCCGCACCAACGGCCAGCGGCATGAAAAAAAATGCGACAGGCAAATGGACCCTGAATAACGTGAGTTACGAAGGCCTGCCATCCACTGCCAAAATCAAAACAGTATTTTCCAACATCCCGCCGGACTGCCTGCAGGGCAGCAACTGGGTACTGCCCAGCAACGCTTACGGCTCCTACACGCTCAACGCCACCGGCGAAGGATGCCCCACCGGCACCCAGAACATCGTTTGGAGCACGCTCAACCAGGGCGGCGTGATCATGATCCAGTTCAAAGAGCTGATGGACGGGGTGAAGGCCAAAAACATCACTGACGGCTACCGTGTTGAACTGCAAAGTGCGGACAATGCCTCTATGACATGGCGTGCGCCGGTATCTTATGAAGGAAAAACAGCCTACATAATATATTCATTCAGCAGGCAATAAGAAATTATCCTGGTAAACATTTAAAGGAAAAAGCGCGGGCAGATTTTGCCCCGTTTTTTCCTTTTTTCTTATTGTATCTTTGCCCTTCGTTTTTAGAATTATTATGAAAGCATTTAACTTATTTATCAAATACCGCCTGCCCCTAGGCATTGTGCTCCTGATAGGCGGCATTGCCCTGGGCCTGTCCTTCGGCTGGTGGGAAGCCGCCATTGTGCTCGTACTGGCCGTGATCTGTATCGTAACCCACTTCCTGTTCGGCCCTATGCGCCTCATCCAGGAAGCGGTGGAAGCCGGCGATGTGGAAACAGCCAGCCGCCTGCTGAACCAGATCAAATTCCCCAAACTGCTCATTAAGCCCATCCGCAGCGGCTACTATATGATGCAAAGCAACATGGCCATGTACAGCCAGGACCTGGATAAGGCCGAAGCAGCCGTGAAAGCCAGTATCAAATCCGGCAGCCCCATGAAGGAATACGAGGGTATGCAGTACTTCCAGCTGGGCACCATCGCTTACCAGAAAAATGACATCAAAACAGCGGACGCCAACCTGAAAAAAGCCGTAAGGCTGGGCCTGCCCGATAAGGAAAATACCGCGGCAGCCCTGCTCACCCTCTGCTCTATCTCCATGAGCCGCCGGGATTTTAAGACCGCGAAAGATTATTTCCGCCGCGCAAAAGCGCAAAAGCCCACTACCGAACAGATCGTGAGCCAGATCAAGGAAATGGACAAATATATTAGCCGCATGCCGGGTTGATTTACCGGAAATTATATTACAAAGGGGCTGACCGGAATCAACGGTCAGCCCCTTTTTTATGCTGTTACCTGGCTTAGGCCGGTTACTCTTATACTATTTTAACATCCCTTTTCCTCCGTCTCTCCTCCGCCTATCCTCCGTCTCTCCTCCGACTGTCCCATACCCCTCTTTCAGCCAGCCTTATTGGTAAAATATCATTAAAAACGCCTGTCTCCTCAGATTTGCGCCAGCGCCTGTGCCAGGTCTGCTTTCAGGAACTCAGGCTCTTCCAGCCCGATGTAGATCCTGACCATCCGGTGCTTCACCTCATCGGCCCTGAAGCCGCCTTCAGGCAGGGAAGCGCAGGCCGGAAAAATAAGGGACTCATGCCCGCCCCAGCTTACAGCCATCAGGAAGTGCTGCAATGCATTGCAGAACCTTTCCACCTGCGCCGCACCGGCTGCTTTCAGTTGTATGGTGAACAGGCCGGCCGCGCCTTTCATTTGTTGCTGCGCCAGCTCGTATTGCGGAAAACCAGGATCGAGGGGGTAAAATACTTTTTCTACCTGCGGTTGTTTTTTGAGCCACTGGCAAATGTCCTGGGCGCTTTCGCGGCTGCGTTTCAGCCTTATTTCCATCGTGCGCAGGCCGCGCAGCAGCAGCCAGGCGGAGAAAGGCGCTATGGTGCTTCCCACGCTCAGGAATTCGGATACGAATATCTTCCGCAGCAGCTCCCTGCTGCCGGTCAACACACCCGCCACCGTGTCGCTGTGGCCGCTGATGAACTTGGTGGCCGACTGCAGGCAAAGGTCGATGCCAAGCGCGGCGGGCTGCTGGTATAGGGGCGTACTGTAGCTGTTGTCCAGGATGGTGATGATTCCTTTGTTTTTCGCCAGTTTGGTGATGGCGGCTATATCCTGCAATTCAAAGGTGAAGGAGTTCGGCGATTCCAGGTAAATGAGGCGGGTATTGGGCTGGATGGCCTTTTCAAAATTATCTGTGCTCACCCCGTCCACAAAAGTGGTTTGCACACCGAAGCGTGGAAGGATGTTTTCCAGGATCTGGCGCGCCCAGTTGTACGGGTCTTTCACACAAACCACATGGTCGCCCTGCTGCACCTGCGACAGCACGGCCACAAAAATAGCCGCCGCCCCGCTGCCGAACACCAGCGCGTCTTCCGCGCCGTCCAGCGCGGCCAGCTTCTTCCGGAGGATGTCTACGGTGGGATTATTGCCCCTGCTGTAAAGGAAACCTTTATACTCATCCTGCAACAGCGCCCGCATCTCGGCTACGGTATCGAACGCAAAATTGCTCGTTTGCATAATGGGCGGGGCGATGGCATTGAAATAGAGTTCCCGGTCTTCCCCTAACTGATTGATAATATAAGATAGATCCATAGTTTAAATTAGTGCCCTGCAGGTTCAGGATTTTTTCCGTACAACATAACGCATGAAAATGTAGATCGGCAGGCCTGCCACAAACCACACCATTCCGCCCAGCGCCTGGCCGAGGTCGTTTATAAAGATATTGACCGTTACGAAAAGATATACCGTGATGAAAAATGCGGGGATGAACGGATAGAGCTTCATTTTGTAAATACCCTGCCCGTCCAGGTGAGCCGTTTTTTTCCTTAACACAAAGATGGTGGCGGCGGCCGAAGCCAGCCCGATAGAATCGAACAGCATGACGTACCGGATGATCGTATCAAAGTTGCTGAGGAAATACAGCAAACCGATCACCAATGCGGCGAACACGGTCAGGGCCACTTCCTGCACCTGCGTTTTGCTGTTCACCCGCTTGAAAATGCCCGGCAGCACGCCATCTTCCGCCATGGCGTAATACATCCTGGGGTTCGACATCAGGTTGACGTTCGCGTATCCCAGCACAGAGAGGAACAGCAGCACGCTCGTGATCCTGAAGCCATAGTCCCCGAAGAATGCCCCCGCCATCCGCGCGGCCAGCGCATCGGTAGATTTCAGCTGCTCGAACCCGATCACTTTTACATAAGCATAATTCACCGTGATGTAGAGCAGCAGGATGATGCCGATGCCCAGCATAATGGCTTTCGGCATGTTCTTCGCAGGTTCCCTCACATCGCTGCCGAAATTGATCGTCTGCTGGTAGCCGCCATAAGTGAAAAAGACCGGCACCAGCGCCGCGCCGAAGATGTATGCCCAGCCGTGCGTCGTAGCTACGGGGGCCATCGTTTGCGGAGGCGCCACGTTGTTGCTGAAAGCCGCGAGGCAGAGCAGCAACACCAGCGTGATCTTAAAGACGGTCAGCACATTCTGCCAGGTGGCGCTCATGCGGATACCCGATAAGTTGATCAGGTACAGCATCAGCACGGCCCCGATAGCGATGGCCTTGCGGCCGCCCTCGTGCTGGACGGTCTCGGGGAGCAGCACGGGGCCGATATATTCAGCGCCTACGATACAAACGGCGGCGATAGACGCGGCGTTCGATATCAGGAGCGTCCAGTTGATCATAAAGGAATAAGCGGGATGGAAGCCGTAAGACAGCTCGTTGTAGAACCCTCCGGCCACGGGGTAGCGGCTGCCTATTTCGGCATAAGTGAGCGCGCCGCAAAGGGTTACCAGTCCTCCCAGTACCCACACCATAAAAAACAGCGAAGGGGTACCGGTTTCCCGGGCTACGCTGATCGGCGTCCTGAAAATGCCCATGCCTATTACCAGCCCCACTACGATCATGGTGAGGTCGAACGGGCCCAGCTTTGGTTTAATGCTCATACCTACAAGATAACCGATTAACCGGTTATTTACATAAAATATCCGTAGGTTTGCCCCCGGTAAACGGTTGCCCCTGATCTTGATCGGGCATTAATAGGGAATCCGGTGTAAATCCGGAGCTATCCCCGTAGCTGTAAACCCGCCGCCTGCATCCCATGCAGCGCGATGTTTTCCGGGATCCTCCAACCACTGTTCCGAATAGCACCGGAGCGGGAAGGTACCTCCGGGAAGCGGGCAAGCCAGAAGACCTGCCGCATTACCTTCCATTCCCTGCTTCGGGTGAAAGCAGAGAGCATGTTGCACTTATTCAATTTATAGACGTACATGAAAAAGAAAAGCTCTGTGCTTACTTTCGGCTTGCTGGCTATATGCTATGCAGCTTCCGCGCAAGATTCCGCGCAGGTTTCCCAACTGAACACCTTTGTGGTGACCGCTACCAAATTCGCAAAAAAACAAAGCGAAACCGGCAAAGTGCTCACCGTGATCACCAGCCAGCAGCTCTCCCGGAGCATAGGCCGCACGGTAGCCGATGTATTGAACGAACAGGCCGGCATCGTGGTCAACGGTGCGGGCTCAAACCCCGGCAAGAACCGGGAGCTGTATTTCCGCGGGGCCACCAGCCAGTACACCCCGATCCTCATGGATGGCATTCCCGTGGCGGACGCCACCGGCCTCACCGGCAGCGCCATCGACCTGCGCCTGCTGCCTGTGGACCAGGTTGAGCGCATCGAGATACTGCGCGGCACGCAGAGCACCATGTATGGGGCCGACGCAATCGCCGGCGTGGTGAACATCATCACAAAAAAAGGCGGGGCCAAACCTGTGAGCGCCTACGGCGACCTCGTATGGGGAAGCAACCGCAGCCTGAAAGGCTCCCTGGGCCTGCGCGGGCAGCAGGAGAACGTGGATTACAACGTGAGTTTCACGCATTATGAAACAGACGGCATCTCCGAAGCCGCCGCCCCCGACACACTGCACGATCCTAACTACGACCGCGACGGCATCAAGCAGAATGCATTTATGGCCAACGTTGGCATACAGGCAACTGAACAGCTGAAGCTGCGCCCTTTCTTCTTTTACAGCGATTATAAAAGCCTCTACGACGGCGGACCCTTCGTGGATGCGCTCACCAATAACAACAAGTCCAACCTGATCCATACCGGCATCCGCGGAGATTACGACCTCAACGGGAAAGGCCAGGTACATGCAAATTTCGCCTACCAGAAAGTGACCCGCCGCGATGAAAGCGCCTGGGGCGTTACCAACCTCGACGGGCGCAGCTACTTCGGCGAGCTGTATGGCAACTACGATATCACCAGCTGGTTCCAGGCGCTGGCGGGCGTTGAATACCGCAAATCCGAAATGTTCGACACCTCGTTCCGCAACCCGTACGGCGTTCGCGACCAGTATAATACCAGCCCTTATGCAGCGCTCTTTATCAGGAACCTGCACGGTTTCAGCCTGGAGCTGGGCGGGCGGTATACCATGCACTCCCAGTACGGCAACAATTTTACGTACACCATCAACCCTTCGTACCTGGTGTCCGACAAGCTGAAGATCTTCGCCAGCATCGCCTCCGGCTTCAAAGCGCCCACTCTCACCGCGCTGTACAGCATCTGGGGCAGCGAAGACCTGAAGCCCGAACACGCTACCAGCTATGAAGCCGGTGCCCAGGCCTTTTTGCTCAACGGCAAGATCGACCTGCGCGCAGTGGTGTTCAAACGCGATATGGAAGACGTGATCGCTTTCATACCTGCTACCAACAAATACGTGAACTTCAACAAGCAGAACGATAAAGGCCTGGAAATTGAGCTGGCCCTGCAACCCGCCAAAGGCCTGAACATTAAAGCGACGTACGCTTACGTGGACGGCGAAGTGACCACCCAGGCAGTTCCCGGTAAAGACACCACCTACAACAACCTCGTTCGCCGCCCCAACCATACCGGCACGCTGAATGTAGGTTACCAGGTCACCAAACACCTGTTTGTAAGCAGCACGGTACGCCACACCGGCACACGCTACGATCAGTATTATCCGCCTTTCCCACAGCCGATGGAAGTGGTGCAGCTGGAAGCATACACCATGCTGGACGCTTATGTTGAATACCGCTTTTCACCGAAGGCCAACGTTTTCTTTAACGCAAACAATATCACCAATAACAAAAAATACTGGGAAATTTACGGGTATTCCGTGTTAGGCTTTAACATGGCCGCGGGGATATCCTTTTCACTGTAATCATTAAATTCATAACAGATGTCTATCAGGAACCTACAGCCCCGCTTCATCGTTCTGCTGCTGTTCATCATCGTGGCAGGCGTATTGCGTATCACTGCCGCGGGCAATATCACGCCCTTTTCCAATTTCTCGCCCGTAGGCGCCATGGCGCTATTTGGCGGCGCATGTTTCGCGGACAAATGGAAAGGGTATGTATTCCCGCTGCTCACGCTTTTCCTCAGCGATGTGATCATGATGCAAACGGTATATAAGGAATATTCCAACGGCTTCATGTTCAGCGGCTGGTACTGGATCTACATCGGTTTCGCCGCCAGCGTGCTGATCGGCCAGCTCGTGATCAGAAAGATCAGCGTGGGCAATATCGTGCTGGCCAGTATACTGGCAGCCATTGTTCACTGGCTGTTTGCAGACTTCGGTACTTTCATGAGCGACTTCAACATGGACGTTACCACCGGCAAACCTTTCACCCGTGATCTTTCCGGTCTCATCAGGTGTTACACCCTCGGGTTGCCGTTCCTGAAAAACACACTGCTGAGCAATCTTATATTCAGCGGCATTTTCTTCGGACTGTTCGCCTACATGGAAAGAAAGATACCGGCGCTGGCCGTACGTTAAATAGCATTAAAGGGCTGGCTTCCGGCCGGCCCTTCTTTTTTCTTCAAACCGTTCACCATGATCGCTTCTTCTTTTCTCCCTGCCGCTACCCAGATGATCTACGACATGGGCCTCCAGCACCTGCTGCAGGGCGTCACCTTCGAATGCCCGCCCGTTGCGCTGGCGGAAAAACAACGCGTGGTGCGGTATGTTCTGGAAGGGAATACTTACAGCAGCGAGGAAATAGACCGCATCTTTTCCGCTTCCAAAGCACAGGGCAAAAGCCTGTATTATGTGGACGAACCTTTGCTGGAAAGCATTTCACCTGATATCATCTTTACCCAGGATGTGTGCGAAGTATGCCAGATAGACACGCACTGCACGCAACAGGCAGTGTACAAGCTCAGCAAGCAGCCGGAACTTGTAAGCCTCAGCCCGAACAACCTTACTGACGTATTCAACTGCGCCATCACCATCGGCAAGGCCCTGGGCGAGGAAGCCACCGCTTACCGTTACCTCGCCGCGCTTCAGCAGCGCCTCGATCTTATTACGGACCGCCTCCGCCAGCACCGCTCTCCCCTGCGCCGCGTGATGATCATGGAATGGATGGCGCCAGTGTACAACTGCGGCCACTGGATACCTTACCAGGTGGCATATGCAGGCGGGGTAGACATGCTGTCCAATCCCGCCGGCGACTCCATCGTTACGCCCTGGGAAAAGATATTCCGTTACGATCCTGAAGTGCTGGTCATTGCGCCCTGCGGCTTCCTCACAGGCCGCTCCGCCGAAGAGCTGCACCTCGTCACCAGCGTTCCGGGCTGGAATAGCCTGCAGGCAGTCCGCAACAACGAAGTGTACCTCGCAGACTACGACCTTTTCACCCAACCCAGCGCCAGCACGCTGGTAGACGGTGTTGAAGTGCTCGCCCATCTCTTCCACCCGCAGGTGTTTGAAGCGCCGGAAAGGTTGAAAGAAAAGTTCAGAACACTCGCATTGCAGAAAGCTTGACCTTTTTCAAACAATACAAAACAAGAACGGGCCCCAGTTGAGGCCCGTTCTTGTTTTGTATACAACCATATTCCTACCTGATCAGCCACATCTCTCCGTTGATATCGTCTGTGCCGCTGAACTGCCGTTGCAGCGCAGCTTTTACCTGGTCGTTGTTTGTCTGGTACTCGCGCTGGGGGTAGAGCCAGCGTTTCGGGATAC
>CBFHAF010000010.1:0-20608 GCA_965653435.1 uncultured Chitinophaga sp. | reverse complement strand
GTAGTATTTTTTAGGTTGTACGGTGCTCCGCAATAATTTCAGCCCGCGCTTCAGGTGCGTCTTAAAGGAATTCAGGCTGATGCCCATTTCTTCCGCCGCCTCCTGGTACCGTTTGCCCTGCAGATAGATCATTTGTATGGCCATGCGCTTCTGGCCGGTGATATTATTTAGGGATGAATGCAGCTGCTTGTAATATTCCTGCGGCGCGTCAGGATCTTCATGCCCCCAGGCTTCGTGCATGCTGAAGAATGCCTCATGATGGTCCAGGCGGATGCGCTGTTTTTTGAGATGGTTCAGGCAACGGTTGCGCACCGCGGTGTGCAGGTATCCCTTCACATCGCCCTGGAACTGGTGGTAGAGCTTCTTGTCCCAGATGTCGATAAAGAACGTCTGCACAAGGTCCTTCGCTTCCTGCTCCTGTTGCAGGAACCAGAAGGCGTTTATGCACAGCATCTTGTAATATTTTTCGAAAAGTGCTTCAAAAGCGGTCTCATCCCCTTCTTTCAAGCGGTCCAATAAAAGAGTATCCGGAGAATGATTCATTGGCTTACATTCTTTACCGTGGTTTGCGTGTTGCTGTGCGATAGTAGCGGACCGCACAGTAGAATTCTGATCTGGCTGACTGTTTACTGCTGGTAAGATACTCAATAATTTGAATTTCCTAACGGGCGGCTACGGCAATGTGAACAGGATAACCTTCCCGGTTAAGATCATATTTGAAGTTCCCGGTGGTTTTCCGGGCATCCTTCAGTGATCCTTCACTCATCCTTCTGCGGTCCTTCAGTGAAACACCTTCAAACCCTTGCTGCTGCTGAGCCTCACTGAAGGATCACTGAAGGATGGCAGTAGCATGTCAGCAGCGGGACCGTTCAAACCCGGCATGACGGCGGTTTATTTCTATGGTAAAATGGTGGGGAATGTCAGCAGGATGTCAGTCACGCTCACAAACGCTGGTGTTATTTTGCCTTTCATGCCTGCTCTGCATCCCGGCATTTGCACTACAGCTGTTATTACCCGCTTCCGTTTTTCAAAACGGGTTATCGACACATTATAAATTTGATTAATTTACATGAAAGTCAAATCACCACTGATGTTCAGCTTTGCCGCACATAAAGCCTATATCATCGGTATCAGCAACTACCAATCCTTCCCCTCCCTGCAAACGCCCCTGCACGACGGGAAAGAACTGGCAAAGCTGCTGCGCGGGCAGCAGTTTACTGTGAAAGAGCTGTATGATGCGGACAGGCAGGAGTTGACAGGTTTCCTGGAAAACATGCGGGACGAAATCGGGGAAGATGACCGGGTGATACTTTATTACGCGGGCCACGGCCTCGCACGCGATCATGCTAACCGGCCGGAAGGCTGGCTCATCCCGCGGGACGGGCAGAAGGACGTTTCCACCTTCGTTTCAATGGCCTGGCTGTCCTCACTCATCAATTCCCTCCCCTGCCGGCATTTCCTGCTGCTGCTCGATTGTTGCTTTTCCGGAGCATTCCGCTGGTCCATCGGCCTGCGCGACCTTGGCGAAGGCGTGCCCAATGTGATGTACAGGGAATTGTTTGAAAGATATACCACGGACGAGGCCTGGCAGGTGATCACTTCATCCGCCCACGACCAGAAAGCGATCGACGAGCTGCTGGGCCTTGGCAGCCGGGGCGAAACCGCCGGCAGCCAGCATTCCCCCTTTGCAGAGTTCCTTTTTAAAGGCATCAGCGGCGAAGCGGATATGATCAACGACGGCATCGTGACCGCTACCGAACTGTATCTTTATTTGCGAAGGCAGGTGGAAGAAACCAGCCTCGCCGCCAGCCTCAGCCTGCGGCAAACACCCGCCATCTTTCCGCTGGCGCGGCACGACAAAGGAGAGTTCGTTTTCATCCCCGGCGTTCACCCGCCCGGGCTTCCTTCCAAACCGCCCGGCCTCAATCCTTACAAAGGCCTGGAAAAAGTCAGGGAAGAGGATGCGGATCTCTTTTTCGGGAGAAGAAGGGTGACCCGCGAGCTGTACGACTTCTGCCGCGAACGCAGGTTCACCGCGGTGACCGGCTCTTCGGGCAGCGGCAAATCCTCCCTGGTGATGGCAGGCCTCGTGCCGCTGCTGCGCGCGGAAAAACGCAGCCTTGCCATCATACGCCCCGATGAGGGATTGCCGGCTGTACTGCCCGGAATACTTATCATCGACCAGTTTGAGGAAGCACTGCGCCTGCCGCATGCTGCATTATTCCTGCAACAGGTGGCGGCGTTGCCCACCCGCATCATCATCACCGTGCGTTCCGATTTTGAACGTTATTTTACCGAAGGCGCATTCGGCGGCATCTGGCAGGCCAACCGTTTTCCCATTCCTGCCATGAGCCGCGAAGAGCTGCGGGAAGCCTTGCTGCAGCCAGCCAAACAGGCCGTGCTGTTATTTGAAGGCGCTGAAGGCTGGGAAGAAAACATCGTAACGGAGCTGGCGCAGGCGCCCAGCCCGCTGCCTTTGTTGTCATACACCATGTCTATCGTATTCAAACGCTCCGGCGAACATGTGCTGTCGGAAAAAGTATACAAAGACCTGAACGGCGTGTACGGCGCTATCAGCATCATGGCCGATGAGCTGTACGGACATATCCACGAAAAAACACCAGGCACAAAAGAAGACCTCCAGCGCACGATGCGCCATCTTCTTTTCAGGCTCATCAATACAGACGGCGGCCGTATCATCTCCCGCCGCATCAGCCGGTCCGCGCTGGTTTTCAGCGATCCCGCGGAACAGCGGCGGATGGATGCCGTTGTGGCCCTGATGACCTCCGCAGGTTACCGCCTGCTCGTAGCCGGCGACCAACACATTGAAGTAGCGCATGAATCGTTCCTGCGTTCCTGGCCGCAGATCTCGAAGTGGGTTGGAGAACTGGGCATGCCGGCCTTTTCGCTGCTGAAACGGCTGGAAGACGCGGCCAACGACTACCAGGCCACCTCGCGCGCCGGGGAAGAAACGCTGCTCTGGCACGACAGCCCTTATCTCGACGACCTCGCCGATATGCTCCGCTCACATCCGCAGTACCCCACCCGGCAGGAAGAACTTTTCCTGCACGACAGCCGGGAGCTGCGGAAAACCAGGCGGAAGCAACACCTGCGCCGAATTGCGCTTATCACCGTGTCGGAGATTTCCTACCGTGTGGAACAGCTGGAAGAATCCGATCTCACGCAAGCCTTGCGGCTGCTGGAAGAAGCCGTGCGCATCTGTCATAAGCACGATGTTTTTGTGCCTGCCCGCGTGAATTACCTGCTTTGCCAGCTGTTCAACAACGAATGGCTGCTGAAGCGCAGGGGCCTTTACAAATGGGAATACGCCCACGAACGCTCCGTGAACGATATCGCGTTGTCTGAGAACAGCCGCCTGCTTGCCACCGCGGGGGGAGACAGCCGGGTGTTCGTCATCAATCTCAACAACGGGGATCATCTCACTTATACGCTGCACAGCGAACCGGAATGGGTGGAAGTGATGGCGGACAACCAAACCGTTGTGGCGCTCACCTCGCACGGTGAATTGTGGATGCTCGGCAAACAGAAAAAGCTGCTCAGCGCGAAACAGCCCGTAACCCAGACGCAGCTGGTAACAGGCCGCCAACACGTAGGCGCGCTGGGCGGAGGGCAATGGCGGTTATGGGACATGAACGGGAAGCTGGTGCACACGCAGGCCATCCCGGAAGAATTTTTGGAGGCCTACCTGGTGAACAAAGGAAAAAGCCTGTTGCTGCTTGCTTACGACGAGCTGCAGGTACGCAGCTTTGCGAACTTCCGGCTAAGCGGAAAGGCGGGCCTCAGCGGCGTGCGCCACATCCGCGAAACGCAGCAGGGCAAGTTGTACGTGGAAACTTCCGGGGCCGGGTATTTCCTATCCCGCGGCGGAACGCTCACTAAAGTGGTATCGCAGCGCGAAGACCTCGGCGTGGTGCACATCCGGGCGGATGGCCGGTATATTTTCAGTACCGATAAGGACGGCAATGTATCCGTTCGCGACAAGAACGGCAGCGTATTGCACCGTTTCAATTTCGAGGCCCTGGTGAATTATATAGCGGCCGGCAGCGGCGATACATTGCTGATCTCCGGTTCCGATTCCAGCGCCGTGGAAACAAGCTTCAAAGGTGAACCGCTCCGCACCTTCGATCATAGCAGGAAAATACTGAAAGCCCTTGCCATACCGGGCACAGAAACCATTGTAACCGCCGGCGGCGATGGAAAGGTGCGGGTGTGGGACGACCGGTTCCTTCCTTTTATTCATTTCCCCGTAAACGAAGGCGTGCGGCAGTTCACCGTTTCACCCGCAAATAATTTCTTTTTCCTGCAGGATGCGCAGGCCGGGAAAAGTTACATTCATCACGCCACCCGCGGCCTGCTGCATACGGCCAGGATCCCCGACGTGCGGAATTCAGCGTTCAGCCCGGATGAAAAGATGGTCGCCACTGTAGATGCCGCCGGCACGCTGTCCCTTTTACCGACGGACGGCCGCCTTCCCGTTCGCTGCCCGCTGAAAGTTCAGCAGGTGCGCAGTATGTCGTTCACCGAAAACGCACAGTTCCTCCTTATAGAAACCCGCGACAGCTTCTACCACGTACTGCGTGCCGGAGACGGGCTTAAGGCATACCCCGGGCTGCCCGGGCGCATAGTGGCTGCGGCAGGCGGCAGCGGCGGCGTGCATACCCTGCATATGCTGAACAAACGGCATGCAGACTTCTTCCGAGACGGGCAGTTCGTATGCAGCATCAAACCGGGTAAAACGATACTCCGCGCCGTCATCCTCCCCGGCCCGGAAAGGATCATCCTTTCACTGGAAGGCCATGTGCTCGCATTCTTCGATTTCTCCGGCAAGCTGATCACCTCTTATTCCGCCGGGGGCTCGCCTACTTTTTCCAGAACGAAGACCATATCCGGGGATATCATCTTTTTACCCCTTTCGCATATGGGCAGCAAGCTGCCAGCCAATACCCTGCGGGATTCCTTCTACCTGTTTTCGCCTGACGGCGTGCTGCTGGCCGCGGTGCAGACCAGGCGGCGGTTCATCAGCAGGGTCTTCAGCACGGCAGACAAGCTCTTCGTTCAATTCGACAATTCCTACATCACGCAGCAGTACAATATGAAAGGAGAACTGGAAAAAGACATCCATTTCTCCGTCAAATCCCTGGAATTCACCCGTTTTTCCTTTAATGGCAGCTATTTCCTGGTGAACGGCCGGAAGGAATCCGTGCTGTTCGACCTCCAGGAACAGCGGGTTTTCACCTGCCGCAATTGCCCTGACGCCCATTTTTCCGCAGACGGCCAGAGCGTTTTTGCCCTGGAAAACGGCTTCCTCCGCCAACATTTCCTCCCCGGCTACATCCTGTCCTCCCTTAAATTATCTTTCGCCGCCCCTCTCAGGCATGATCTAAAAAAAGATTTACGAAACCAAATGAAATAAAATAGAATTAACATTGGAAAGTATACCTGGCTGACTTATTTTTATACTTTGTTCCACGATTACGGAAAACCGCTACTCAAATCACCTTTTTCATAATGGATAACAGAAGAGAATTCCTTAAAAAATCTATGCTCTTATCCGGCGCCGCCGGACTGCAAAGCTTTCTGCCAGCCTCCATCCAGCGGGCCATGGCCATCAATCCCGCCCCCGGCAGCACCTTCCTCGACGCCGAGCACATCGTGATCCTCATGCAGGAGAACCGGTCGTTCGACCACTGCTTCGGCACCCTCCAGGGCGTTCGGGGGTTCAACGATCCGCGCGCCATCTCCCTGCCGGACAAAAAGCCGGTGTGGCTGCAAACCAACGACAAAGGCGAAACCTATTCCCCTTTCCGGCTGCACATTAAAGACACCAAGGTGACCTGGATGGGCGCGCTGCCCCATGGGCGGCACGACCAGGTGGATGCCAACAACGGCGGCAAATACGACAAGTGGCTGTTATCCAAGAAACCCGGTAATAAACAATACTGGCACATCCCTCTTACGCTGGGTTATTACACCCGCGAGGACCTTCCGTTCAACTACGCTCTGGCAGACGCTTTCACCGTGTGCGACCAGAATTTCTGTTCCGCCATGACCAGCACCACCCCCAACCGCGCCTATTTCTGGACCGGGCAGATCTTCAGCGAAGAAGCCGGCCTGCCCAAAGCCAATATCCGCAATACCGATTACACCTTCGGCAAGCAGCCCTGGAAAACGTTTCCCGAACTGCTGACGGAAAACGGCGTGAACTGGAAATTTTACCAGAACGACCTCAGCTGCGGCGGCGGTTACGTGGGCGAAGAACGGAGCTGGCTGGCCAACTTCGGCTGCAACAACCTGGAGTTCTATAAAGCCTTCAATGTAAAATTCTCCGAACGTTACGTGCGCAACCTGCAAAAGCTGGCAGACACACTCCCGGACGAGATCAATAAACTGAACGAAGCCACCTCCGGCTCCGACGACGAAACGAAAAAACGGAAAGCGGACATCGCGAAAAAACAGGAAGTGCTGGACAATGCAAGAGCTGAGCTGGCCGAGTGGAACAAAGAGAATTTCGCAAAACTTTCCCCGAAGGAAAAAGAGCTTTACGAACGCGCTTTCGTAACCAACAGCGCCGATCCCGAATTCCGCAAGCTCACCCAGCTGAAATACAACGACGGCGGCACTCCCCGCGAGCTTACCGTGCCCGCCGGCGACCTGTTCTACCAGTTCCGCCAGGATGTGAAAGAAGGCAAGCTGCCCACCGTATCGTGGCTGGCCAGCCCGCAGAATTATTCCGACCACCCGAGCGCGCCCTGGTATGGCGCCTGGTACATCTCCGAAATAATGGACATCCTGACCAGCAACCCGGAAGTATGGAAAAAGACCATTTTCATTGTCACCTACGATGAGAACGACGGCTATTACGATCACGTGCCGCCCTTCTCCATTCCCGATAATAAAAAGCCCGGCACCGGCAAAGTGTCCGAAGGCATAGACACCGAGGTGGAATTTGTGCGCCTTGAAAATGAAATTGCGCAGGGCATACCCAAAAAACAGGCCCGCGGAGCCGCCATCGGGCTTGGTTACAGGGTACCGATGATGATCGCTTCACCCTGGAGCCGCGGTGGCAAAGTATGCTCGCAGGTATTTGACCATACCTCCACTATCCAGTTCCTCGAACATTTTGTGAACAACAAGTTCAATAAGAATATCCACCTGGAAAATATCAGTAAATGGCGCCGCGCTGTTTGCGGGGACCTCACCTCCGCTTTCAGCCCCTTCAACGAAGGCAACGACAAGCTGCCGTTCCTGGGCAGAACACAGTTCATCGAGGATATTTACAACGCGAAGTTCAAGGACGTGCCATCCGGCTATAAGAAGCTGACAGCAGAAGAAATTTCCGGCATGATCGCCAATCCCGCCACCGCTAACCCGCTGGCAGCGCAGGAAAAGGGTATCCGCCCTTCCAGCGCATTGCCGTATGAGCTGTATGCAGATGGCAGCTGGAACGATAAAAAAGATCATTTCACCATCCGCATGTCCGCAGGCAACCAGGTATTCGGCAAAAGGTCCCAGGGCTCGCCATTCACGGTGTATGCGCCTACCGGCTTCGATGGCGAAATATCCCGTAACTGGCATTTCGGCGTAGTGGCCGGCGATACCATTCAATACGAATGGCCCGTCAAAGAATTTGACGCGCAGCGGTACCATCTCCGCCTGCATGGCCCGAACGGTTTCTTCCGCGAGTTCCGCGGCAGCAAAAAAGATCCTTCACTGGAAGTAAGCTGCACCTACGAGCTGGACAGGGCTAAAAAACCTACCGGCAACCTGCTGGTGAAAGTGCAGAACACCGGCGAAGCCGCTACCGTGGTATTTAAGGATCATGGTTACAAACAGGCGGACAAAACCCTGGACATTCCCAAAGGCGCCAGCAAAGACGTAATATTGCCGCTGGGCAGGCAGCATGGCTGGTACGACTTCAGCGTGCTCGCAAAAGGCTCGCAGGATTTTGAAAGAAGGTATGCCGGCAGGGTGGAAACCGGAAAAGAATCGTTTACAGACCCGGTAATGGGAAGAACAATATAAGGGACAAAAAAGCAGCCGGTTGGCTGCTTTTTTCCTTTAGAGGCCGAGTTGAATGCGGCCTTTACTATCGTAATGAAGCGTCCAGCTGCGGCTTGTACGGCCCGTACTTCCGCCAATCAACGATTCACTGGTGTATTTCGTAAAATTATTCTCAGACAGCGAGCGGTAAAAAGTATCATCCCACTGCCAGAGGTTCTTAAGCGGATTATCGCTGCCGTCGTACCCTTCGAATATTTCGGTGCTGCTCCCATACTGTTCGCCGGTATGCCGTAGATAAACGGACCCCAGCACTTTCAGCAGGTTGCCTTTCGCATCGTATGAAAACGTTTTTACCACAAACGAACTTCTGCCATAGCTTTCCGTTTTACTTACTTTTCCATTCGCGCCGTAGCTCAGTTTCATCGTATCATTCCATTCGCTTCCGCGTGGATCGTAATAGATCCTCGTAGTAAGCCGGCCCTTTGTAAGGAAAAGTTTTCTTTTCTCCTCATCTACCGCCAGGTCCGGGCGGCTGTCTGCTTTACGCATCACGATGGAATCCTTAAAATATTCAACCTGGTCAAATACATCCAATGTATACAGGTAAGACCAGCCTGTGGACACCGGAACCGGGATAAAGCCGCCATCTCTCCTGGCTACTTTCCCGCTGATGTATGTAAAATATGTTTTTGCAGGCCCGGCAGGCGGAAAAACGGTCGTTCCTGAAAAAGAAAGATTTACCGGCGAAAGAAGATACTGAACATGCAGGCTATCAACCCCGGACTCCGCGGGAGTAATGTTGCCGGACTTTTTACAGGCCAGGAAGCAAAGGGGAAGCATAAGCAGGATGAGATATCTTATAAGCATAGGTCTGACATATAAAAATTGTATCGAATATAACGAAAAGCGGCAATTCCGCCATCCCCTTTTTATGTCATTATTCATTGATCCATAGCCGCAGCGGCCATGCCGGCCACCGCCAGGTCTATCGAAGCATCATCCCCGTCTTCCAGTATCCAGGTGGCGGAAAGGCCGGACCATGCATAGATCCACTGCAGCAGGCGCCCCCGTTCCAGGCCGGATGTTTGGGTGACCACCGCCAGGCGTTGCTGAAAGCGGCCGGGTGTTGTAACAAGATCAAGATCGAGGGGATTGGAAAAAATGTTTACATAATCGAAGGCCCGCTCGCCTGTGATCCGCATGGGGTCTATCACCAGCCAGCCGCGTTCCCCGAAGTCGAGAATGTTTTCGTGGTGGATGTCGCCATGCAGGGGAACGATCTCCCGCTGGCTGTCTATCAGCCTGCGGGCGGTTGCCGCACACTCAGGAAAAATGCCGCCGTACTTGTCCGCGTGCCGGAAAAGTTCCCTGAACCATTGCTCCAGCGGGATCAATTCAGGCAGGGGTTTGCTGCGGGGCTGATGCAGGCGGCCCGTTACCCCGCAGATGATGCGGGTTGCCTCTTCGTCCCGGCCGCTCTGTACCATGTTCACCAACGACCTTTCTCCCATGGCCCTTTCCATCAGTATCACGTTATCCTCCCTGGCGAATACTTTGGCGGCGTCTTCGCCATCCCAGTATTGCATCATCAGTGCGCCGAAGCGCTCATCTTCTTTCACTCCCATTTTTAGCATGGCGGGCATTTCGCCTTGCCTTACCGGCAACAGGCGGCTGCCGTGGGTTACGATCAGCTCTCCGTCCGGCGTAAGGTTCCATGCCCGGAGGAAAGGGTCGAAAATACCTGGTTCAGTTGTTTTTTCCACATTTCAAAAATAAGGCTTACAGCGCAAAAAAAGGGCGGCCTTGAGGTCCGCCCTGGTATAAGTTCTTATCGTATATCCAATACTGTTATTATTCGATATTAATATTCGCTTCATTCAATCCTTTATGCAGCAGCAGCAATATTTCGCTCATCGCTTCCTCTGAACGCGCCACATCCTTGCACCAGAAGTACGCTTTCAGGTCGAAGCCGTTCTCGTGCACTTTGGTGAACAGCACCTGCGGCTCACGGTTTTCGAACACATGTTTTGAATGCTGGATCGCTTTTTTTACCGCGGTAGATACGGTTTCCATATCGTTGCTGCCGCTTACGGTCAGCTCCATATCAAGGCGCTGCTGGTTATTGCTCAGCGTCCAGTTCACGATCTGCTGCGACAGGATGTCGCCGTTCGGGATGATCACCTCCGCGCCGTTCGGCGTGAGCAGCGTGCTGGAACGCAGGCCTATCTCCCTCACCTTTCCTGATTTATCGCCGATCTCCACCACGTCCCCGATCTGCAAAGGCCGGTCGAAAATGAGGATGATGCCGGACACGAAGTTGTTCACGATATTCTGCAAGCCTAAACCGATACCAACGCCCAGGGCGCCCAGCACGATCGTGATCTTGTCTACCGGTACGCCGGAAGCCGCCACTGCCAGCAGGTAACCGAGGCAGAGCAATACCAGCCTGGCTATCAGCAGGCGGCTGCGCTGGCCTTTGTTGCTCACCTCTTCGTCCAGCCCTGCATCCCCGAAAAAGTAACCCACGTATTTCTGCAGCAGGTGGGCGATCCAGATAATGAGGAAAAACAGGAGGATGCCGCCGATGGTGAACGTGGCATTGCCGATGCTGCGGTCGGTCTGCAGCACTTCTATCAGCCCGTTCAGCACTACGGTATAAATATTCAGGTTGGTGGTGAACACGATAAGCCAGAGGATAACCGCGAGAAAAAGCACCGGGCGCCTGAAGCTGTCCAGCACAGGCTGGTAGTCGATGCGGCTTTGCACGCCCCGTTTCACACGGCTGGCCACGATCTGCAACAGGATGGCTTCAATGCATATTTTGCTGAACACCGCCAGGCCGATGGCCTGCGTGAAAGAAAAGATAGCGGCGTTGCCGAAGATCTGGGCGAGGGAGAACCGTCCCCACAGATTGCAGATGATAGACAGTACGTTCATCACGTTATGCAGAATGATCACATAACGCAGAAATCCTTTCAGCGGCAGGTGTTCCTTCATCCGCGAGAGGAACAGTACGCCGAACAGGATAGACAGCCCGTTGAGCAGGATCAGCCACAAACGTTGCCCGAATCCCGGATCAACGATATGATGCGTGAACGAGAAGCAGATATACAGTACCACCATGGCGATCCAGTAAAGGAACAGCCTGCGCGGCCATTTTTTCCAGCAGATGATGGTCAGTATCACGATGAGCAGGAACTGCATGGATTCTATGTAAGCCGAGGGCGCATGCAGGTCGAACAGCGGGGCGATGGCGAACATGGTGATAAAAGAGGAAACGATGTAACCTGAAGGGAGGTATACAAAGTCCAGGTCGCTGATAGCGCCCAGCGCGTCCCTGCGCCGGAGGGTGCGGATGCTGCGGAAGATCCAGATAAAGAAAAGCACGCCGATCAGCAGCAGGAACAGGCGTTTGTTGCCGCTGTCCTTGAAATAATAATTCAGCGCCTTTTTTTCTCCCTCGTATGCTTTGCCGAAGGAGGAGCGCGCGCTGGAAGAAACGTTTACCGTGTCTTTTTCCCAGAGATAATTGTATTCTTTCCCGAAGATCCTTGCGGCGGAAGTGTTCAGCAGGTTGTTCACCTTTTCCAGCAGCTTGCTGGTGGTAATGGCATTGGCGGAAGTATGCGTTTGCAGGCTGTTCACCCTGGCGAGGCTTTCCCGCAAAGTGCGGGTGCTGCCACGGAAGGCCTCCCGCATATCTTTCAGCTGCGGCGCAAATTCCTGCCGCAGCACGGAGTCGCGCATCAGCTGCCGCAGCACGGTATCGCCCGCCAGTGGTTTCAGGCTGGTGCGGAGATTGTTCAGCTTGTTCTCGGTACTGTCCAGCAGCTTGCGGTGCTCCCGCAGGTCCAGCTGGATGTTCTGCAACAGGGTGCGGAACACCTGGAGGTTGCGGAGGTTGAGCGCGCGGCTGTTGTTCAGCACATTGTCCTTCAGCACGGAAAGCACCGAATCGCTGTCCTGCAGCTTGATGGCCACCAGCTCCACCGCAATGGGCAGCTCGCTTTTATTCTCCACGTTGGTGAGTATCACGTAGGTATTTTCTATCCGCAGCTGGTAATCGCTGCTGGTCATTTTCGCGGAATCGGCGAACAGCGAAGCCATACCCATTCCCCGGCGCCTGGTGGTATCGCCCGGCCGCCTGCGGCTGGTATCCCCGTCCCAACGCCTTCTGCCGGAATCGGATTCGGACATCTGTCCATACCCCGGCTGCGGCCGTCCCGGACGGGTAGTGTCCTGGGCCTGGATGGCCAGCCCCGTTGTTAACAAAATGCTGCAAATGAGAAGGTGACGCAAGCGGTGCTTCATGAGGTCGGTTGTTTTGCTTTGCTAAACTATGAAAAGAAGTTATGTATAAGAAATAATTATATAAATGACGCGTGTGAATAAATCCTCCCCTATTTTGTCCGGAATAAAATAGCTGTATTTTTAAGCCCAATAAAATTCCACATGAAGAAAACAAGCCTTTTCACCGGCCTATGCCTGTGCATGCTGGCATGCCATGCCGCGGCCGCCAAAACTACCGTCGTGCGGACCATCGCAGCGCTCCAGGCGGCCATCGCCAACGCCCTTCCCGGCGACATCATCCTTTTGCAAAAAGGAGTGTACAGCACAACAGACGACATCCTCATCAACAAAGCCGGCACGGCGGAGAAGCCAATCACCATCGCCGGGCAATCTCCCGGCGAAGTGGAGATCACCGGCGCAGGCGGTTTCCGCATCGTGAGCCCCGCTTCGCATGTTACGATCAGGGGCTTTAAGTTCACCCATGCTTCAGACAAAGCGAAGATGGAGCCCGGCACCACTTTCTGCCGGTGGACCCGCAACGTGTTCCAGACCACCGGCGAGGGTAATTACCTCACCATCATGGGCAGCGACCACCAGGTGGATTACAACACTTTCCAGCATAAACGTTCGCTGGGCAAGTTTATTGGCGTGAGGGGAACGGGTAAGCAGATCGCGGAGCGCCTATGGGTACATCACAACTATTTCGTGGATTTCATCAAACAAAGTGGTAACGGCGCGGAAGCCTTCCAGTTCGGGCTCAGCGGCTACAGCCTTTCTTCCAGCAACAGTATCGTTGAGTACAATCTTTTTGAGCAATGCGAAGGGGAAAACGAACTGATCTCCGTGAAAGCTTCCGCGGTAACGCTCCGTTACAACACTATCCGCGACTGCAAAGCTCAGTTCACGCTGCGCCATGGGAATTTCTGCAAGGTGTACGGCAATTATTTCACACTTACGCCAGGCCTGCGCATTTTCGGGGACGATCATCTCATTTTCAGCAATTATTTCGAAAAGTGCAAACCGGCCATTAATATCGGCAACGGGGGCGCCGAAGTGGCAGACGGGGCGCCGCTCACTTCGCACGACCGGCCGGACCGGGTGCTGATCGCGTTCAATACGCTGGTGGACAACGAAGAGAATATCACCCGCACTGTCCGCCCTAACGGTATCGGCTCTACGTTTATCACGCTGGCCTATAACATTATCCAGGGCGGCGGGGAAGCGGTTTCCATACAAGGGCCCTTGTACCTGGAGCCTTCCTTCAAAGGCAATATTATTTTCCGGGCAAAAGGGCCGGGGCAGCTGCCGGATTCGGGTTTTATACAGGCGGATCCCAGACTCGCCAGGGATAAAGCAGGCATATTCCATCTGCAGAAAGGCAGCCCGGCCATCGGGGCGGCCAAAGAAAATTACGGGCCCATCGTTGCCGATATGGACGGCCAGCCGCGCACTTCCCCGCTGGATGCGGGGGCAGACCAGGTGTCCGCAAGGCCCGTTACCGTAAAGATGCTGTACCCTGCGGACGTAGGCCCGCTGGCGAAAGAGCCGGCCAGCAAAAAAACGAGATAATAAAAGACGGCGAAAGACCGTAATTTTCAGCGGAGGAATTGATTACCTTCTTCCGCTGAAAATTAAAAGGAAACCAGCATGAAAGATCAATATACCGAACTGGACAATCCCGCCTGGAGCGCGCTAACAAGTGAGCACCGGGAGTTTGCCGTTGGCGGAGGCCTGGCGAAACGGTACCGCCCTGATATCGTATCGTTCACCGCTTTTGCAGAGCCCAGTGAAGAAGCCGCCGCTTCGCTGGACCCGTTCTTAACCGCAGGCGAACAATTCTTTATCATCGGCGAGCTGCCGCCCTTGCCGGCCGGCTGGGAAGTGAAGAACGACCTTGTCTGCCTCCAGATGGTATACGGCTCCACCGCCGGAATTCCCGGCAGCAGTGATATTCAGCTGCTGGAAGAACAGCACGCGCGGGAGATGTATGACCTCGTGCAGCTTGTTCAGCCAGGTTATTACCTGCTCAACACCCACCGCATGGGGCGTTACTATGGCATCCGCCAGGAAGGACAGCTGGTGGCCATTGCAGGGGAACGCATGCGTACGGACCGGTTCTCCGAGCTCAGCGCCATCTGTACCCATCCCGGGTTTACGGGCCGGAAATATGCACAGCAGCTGATCGCCCATTTGGTGAACAGCAATCTTGCGGACGGGAAAATCCCTTTCCTGCATGTATCCGAAAAAAACGAACGGGCTATCGGGCTGTATGAGCATATGGGTTTCGCCACGCGCAGGAAGATCTCTTTCCGGCTCACGGCCAAACTAAAATAAAGAGCTGTCCCGGTTAACGGAACAGCTCTCCCGATATCAACTTAAAAATGGGGGGATTACTGGACGCTCCCGCCGATGTTGCCAACAGCTACCACGCTGTCCGCATTCGGCGTAACATTTTTCTTCACGAACGATACGCGCGCAAAAGCTTTGTACTTCAGCAGGCTGTCGTAATTGAACTTCTTCGTCTGCCCGTCTACCGTAACACTCTTCACATTCGCCCACTTGGCTTCAACAGCAGCCCCGGTGGTCTGGCTTTTGATGGAGCCGATGGCCTGGAAAACCACCAGGGTGCCGTCTTCCTTTTTGCCTTTGTAGAGCGCGAAGTTGTAAGTGGTGTCCCTCGTGGACTTGTCGATGCGGATGATCAGGTCGAAGGTGCTGTCCGTAAGTTCTTTGGCAGTGATCTTACCGCCGCCGGTGCCGTTAGATACGGTTAACGCGTACTCCTTGCTGCGCTTGGGCGGAGGTTTCGGCGCGTCGTCGTCGTTACAGGCTGCAAGAAAGATACCGAACAAAGCTGTAGCGAGCAGCGCCTTTCCCGGCACCCGCAATGTGTGTCTCATCATGTTTTCCGATTTTTAATAGTTAGGTTAAATACCTCATATAGGCAATATGGTTTAAACGGCGGCGAAATTGAAAAAGTTACAAGCGCCCGGATTTTTTTTCGGCGGGGTTTGATTAACTTGCTGCAAAACAATATCCATTGGACACTTCACACCTTCAGAACCTGGCGGCAGACACTGCTTTTTTCGGCTATCATTTTGCCTCGCAGGTAGCCGGCAAATTAGATGAAGGACAATCCCTCGGTTATTTCCACCGCGATTACTGCGGGATGGGCCTGCAGAAAAACGAAAAGGGAGAATACCTTTACGGTGAGCTGAACGACGGCTATATGGACGGGGTGATGAATGCTCCTTTGAAATTTGAAAGCAGGGAGGCCTTCGTGGACTGGCTGGCCTCTCAATCCACCGCTTCGCTGGCACGGCTGAATGATAAAGACCCGTTCTTCCGCAGCAACCAAACCATTACGCGCAAACGGCTCGAAAACTTCCTGCAGCAGCGATCCGGCTCGCTTTGAAAAACTTTACGGCATGGACAATACACAAAGATTCAACAACCGCGTGGAGAACTACGCTGCCTACCGCCCGGACTACCCGGCGGAAGTAGTGACTTACCTGCAGGAAAAGCACGGCCTTGAAGCAGGCAAAACAGTGGCGGACGTGGGTGCGGGAACGGGTATTTCCACAGCGTTGTTCCTCAAGGCGGGTTACACCGTATTTGCCGTGGAGCCCAATGTGGAAATGCTGCATAAAGCCGTTGAAGCGCTTGGCAGGTTTCCCGGCTTCCATCCCGTGAACGGCTCCGCCGAAGATACAACACTGGCAAACGAAAGCGTGGATGCGGTGATCGCCGGGCAGGCCTTCCACTGGTTCGACGCGGAAAAGAGCAAAGCGGAATTCCAGCGGATACTGAAGCCGGGAGGCATAACAGTGCTGATATGGAACGAACGGAACGTACTTACTCCTTTCGAAAAAGAATATGAAACACTGATCAGCCGTCATGGAAAAGACTATGTGAAGGTGCAGCACCGGAATATAGATATGGCCCATATCGCGGCCTTCTTCGCCCCCTTGCCGGTTGAAATGGAATCATTCACCAATAGCCAGCAGTTCAACCTGGAAGGGCTCAAGGGCCGTCTTTCATCATCTTCCTATATGCCGCTGAGCCATGAAACCGGTTATACCGGTATGATGCACGATCTTGAGACACTCTTCGGCAAATACAAGGAGGATGGCACGATCCGGATCAGTTATGAAACAAAAGTTTATACAGGCAGGTTAAAATAAATGGCTTCAGTAAAAATATTATTCCGCTTTCACAGCGTTACGTTAGATGAATCAGTGGTTGAAACGCTTCGGGCGTCTGTCGTGAACGGCGACCAAGGCCATTACCGGATCGACAGCATTCCCTTTTACGTTCCCGGGCTTGCCAGCGGCGATATCGTATTTGCCGAATTCGACGACGATGAAGCGGCCCTCACTTACCGCGAAACCGTGCGGCCGTCAGGTAATTCCACCATCCAGGTTATGGTGATGGGCCTGGGAAAGAACGTGGAAGAAGTCCGGGAGATATTCAGGGAAATGGGCTGCGGGTCCGAGGGAACGGGAAGCAATTATTTCGTGATGGAAGTGCCCGCCGATATGGATTACGGCCCTGTCAAACTGAAGCTGGAGCTTTTGCTGGATAAAGGCATACTGGACTACGCGGAGGCCTGCCTTTCCGCTAATCACTGACCGTACCGGAAATAATCACATACATCTTCATCGCACAACAAAGCCTTATACACCGGGTGCTGCAGCACTTCGGTATAATCCATCCACTGCCCGTTCACTTTTATTTTCCGGTATACCAGCCTGATACCGTGTGAATAATCCACGTACCAGTTCACATGCCCCGTATACAAAGGCTGGATAGGCTTGCCGTCCGGCTTATGCCAGCCGTAAATGGCTACACGCTCCGGGCGGGGGTCCTCGGAGATCTTGCCGCTGATCACCACATCCTTCTTTATGCCCGCAATAAGCCCGCTCCTTCCTTCCCGCTGCCCTTCAATGATGAGATGATGATGCCAGAAAATGATGGCGCTGTCGCGGAAGGCGTAAAGCGGAACAGGCTCCAGCTTCACTTTCGCGGCAAGGTAAATGTCGTTCACCATTTTCCTGGTGGGCAGGAAACACTGCAGGCTGTCCGCGATCCGCTGGGCCGTTATGGGAGTAAGCGGAACCCTTGCAAAATCCGCATCGCTGCCGATGGAAAGATAATCCGGCGCCGCAAACCAGGTAGCGGAGACCGCTCTGCCATCGGGCCCGGTAATGGAAGTATGGACAGGTACGAACTTCCGCAAGAAAGACGGCACATTGCCCGACAATATCTCCCTCAGCGCGATAGGCTCGCGTGTATTCCATTTCATGCTGTCCACCTCCCGGTAGAAAGCCCTGCCGGTAATGGCATCCGGCTGCCGGGGCGGTAATGGAAACTGCCAGGTGCTGCGGCAGGAAGCGGCGAATACGGCTGCGAGAAGAATGGGCATGATGGTCTGAAGGGTGCGCATGAACGGAAGTTACTTTTTTCGGCCCATCTTTAAAAATCACAATACATTCTGAGAATCCTGCACTTTCCCGAGCCAGGGCAGGAGTAAACTTGCAGCATAAGCAGATGAACATGTTATTGCATAAAATTGTTATCGTCCTGGCCCTGGTTTCCTGCGGCACCGGGCATATTCACGCAAACATTCAGGATATGGACACTTCAAAACTTACGCAACCGGCCGTTAAAAAAGCCATAGAAGCATTGCAGGCCGGCAACTCCGGCGCATGGTTCGCATTATTCACCGCAGACGCGGAATTATACGACGACGGCCGTAAAATGGACTTCCGGGAATTCTTTGACGCTGCCCTTGGCCATGAAAGATTTACCGGTATCGACAAGGTGGAGAATAAAGGGCTGGATATTTACGGGCGCTTCCACAGCGACAAATGGGGAGATTTTAAAACGTACTTTAAATTCCATCTCAACACGGAAGGAAAGATCAGCAAGCTGGAGATCGGGCAAGCCTCGTATTAAAAATGCGGGAGACCCGGGGGGATGTGATACATAAACAATGCTGCATCATTCAGCCAGTTCACGGTAAATTTCCCCGAAAATGCCGATAGCCTTATCCCGGGCTTCGTTTTTCTCAAATGGCGAATACGAAAAAATGATCAGCCGGTCCTTTACCCGCAGGAATTTAAGCTCCAGCGGCGCTTTGGTAACCGGCCTTATGATCTGAGAGGCAGGCGGGGGAACAGTTTCGCGGAACAACAGCTGCTGGATGCTCAACCTGAAAGACGGCGTTTCGAGCGTGCATTGGGCATATCCCGGATGTTGCCGCCCGAATTGGGTTTTCAACTCCCTGTCGAGCAGGGCGGTGAAATATTTTACAAATTCCACAGAGTCGCCGGGGGAATTGAATGGATAGTTGTTATATGTCCCCGGTACTTTTTCCCTGAGGCGCTCAACAGCTTTGTTAAAAATGCTGTCGCTCCGGCCGGGAAACGGCGGGCGGGCGTAACCGGCATTGTTTCCGGCAGCCAGCAGGAGAAGGGTTAATAAGGCAGTGATGAACGTTCTCATATAACTGTAAAATAGCGCAAAGTTGAAAAGTATCACATGCCAAATGGCAGTAAATACAAACGCCGGTGATCATTGCGCCGTGGTGGTATCTGCCGGGCGGGGAAGGGTGGAATCGGCAGGGATGGCCTGGGTGCTGTCTGCCGGCGCCTGCGCAGTGTCCCTGGTCTTACCCGTCAGGATACTGTCTGCCTGCCTGAGCGTGATCCGTTCCTGGGGAGCAGAGCGGTCCCTCGGGGTGAGCAGGCCCATCTTCTCCATATCCCTCCTTTCTTTTTTGCTGAACAGCTCCTGCGGACGTTTTTCTCTCCTTAGCCCCTCTTCAAAGCGGGATTCCGCCCCGATGCGCGGTGGCTGGTAGACCCGTTCTTTGCGCTCAAAAACATGACTGACGCGGGCGCAGCCGAGCAGCAAGAGCAGGATGGTCACTATCAACAACGGGAAACGCATACTTACTATATTTAATGCGACATGGATATGGCTATGACTCTTTGGATTTAACGAAGCAGGACTGCAGGTTATTGCCCTTGCGATTTTTTGTTTATATTATGATCGAAACAGGACCTGTCATGCTGTCGTTCCCATCTGCTGTCGTTTTTATCGATGCCGCATCCGGCCAAACGATCCGGTTCTTCCCCGAAGGAGAAGGCCATAAGTTCATATGGCAAAGCAATGGCGCCGATAAGCTGGGCACCTACCGGCTTTACAGCAGCCAGCATGGCGATTTCCTGGAGATCGTTTTTAACTATGCCAGGGAAGAGACGTATTTATTTACCATCCTTGAAAAAGAAGAGGACATGATCACGGGTTTCAGGTTAAAAGGCCGTGCAGGGCGTGAAACAGAGTTCAGGAAGGTATGATTTACGCTGATCAGCAACATCCATGCAATGGACACGCTGAAAGTTACAATTGCACTGGCCGTTATAAACCTGGGCCTTATGCCATATAGAAAGAAACCTGTCAATACACGGGAGAGCTTATGTCGAAAAACAGCATAGTCATTTCTCCCGGTGCATCTTCTACCATGAAAGAATCAGGAAGTAACCCTTATCTTTATCAATACACATAACCGGAACCATGCCCAATAAAAAACTGTACCTGTCCATCATCCTGGCTATCCTTTTCCAATTCGCGCATGCGCAGGAAAAATACATCATCCCTTTCGAGATCACCGCACACAACAACCTTGCAGTGCAGGCCATACTGAACAATACCGATACCGTGAAGCTGATGTTCCATACAGCAGCCAGTTCCCTCACCCTGACGGAAGATGCCGTCAAAAAAATAAAAAGCATCCGGTTCAATCACACAGATACCGTCAGCAGCTGGGGAGGCGGGGGTAATGCCGCCAGGTTCAGCCCCGGCAATTCCCTCCGGATCGGCGGGCTGCATTGGAATAATGTTTCCATCTGGGAAAATAAGAACTCAGGGCATGGCACGGATGGTAAATTCGGAACGGACCTGTTTGCTGACCGGGTAGTGGAAATAGATTTCGATAAAAAACATATTGTGCTATATAAAAGCCTTCCCCGCAAAGCCAGGAAATACGGGCAACTCAGGCTGGCCTTCGAAAATGACCTGATGTTCGTGGAAGCATCCTGCCAGACCGGGAAAGGCATGCTCACCAATAAATTCCTGCTGCACTCAGGTTATTCGGGCGCTTTGTTGCTGGATGATAAGTTCGTAGCAGGCCATCAGCTGGGAGAGATACTGGAAACCGCGGGAGAGAAAGAGCTGAAAGATTCCTATGGCAACGTTTTAAAAATAAAAAAGGTGATACTGCCGGCGCTGG
>CBFHAF010000009.1:0-20672 GCA_965653435.1 uncultured Chitinophaga sp. | reverse complement strand
GAGCTTTCAGGCATCGCATCAATCGGCTCGTTTGTCGTCTAACTGGCCATATCGGCCTCTTAGCGCTCGTTATCTCCTGCTGCCGCGTCGAACAATGTGCGTTCCTGGGGTGCCGCCACCGTGATCCTGCCTCTGCTCGCAGGCGTGAACCCGAACTCAGACGCGATCCGCATCATGATCTCGGCCTGGCGATTGGCGATCGCGACGTAGGGCGACTGGATTGGATAGCCGGACGGGGACTTCACCATGGTGCCAAACTTCTGGATGTTCTCGGTGGCCTCGGCCCACAGCGCGTAGGCGCCGCAACGATCTCCAACAACTACGGCAACGGCGCAAGGCTTACCATGCAGGGCCAGGTGAATTACCAGCGCCAGTTTGCAGGCGTGCACAACGTGGCCGCCACCCTGGTAATGGAAACACAGCAATGGTGGGGCCGGGATGCATGGCTGAGGAGAACGTACGACTTCTATACCATGGACCAGATAGACAGGGCCAGCAATGCCAAAATGGAAAACTCCGGCAACGAGAACCGCACCGCGAGCATCGGTTACCTGGGCCGTTTCAGCTACGACTATAAATCCAGATACCTGCTGGATTTCGCGTTCAGGGAAGACGGTTCCTATGCCTACCATCCGTCTAACCGCTGGGATTTCTACCCCGTGATCTCCGCAGGCTGGAGGATATCCGAAGAACCTTTCATGAAAGAGAAAGTGCCGGTGATCTCCAACCTCAAGTTCGATGCTTCCTACGGCATCCTCGGGCAGGACGCCGCCGCGCCCTTCCAGTATATCGTCGGCTACAACCTTTCCGGCGGCGGGCAGTACGAGTTCTCCAACGGCGCCCTCACCACCGGTGCGGCATCGCCCAACATTGTGAACGAAGGGCTTACCTGGACACGCTCCAAGACGCTGAACATCGGCATGGACCTGGGGCTGTGGCGGAATAAGTTCACCCTCGAAGTGGATGTTTACCGCCGCGACATGGAAGGCATCCCCGCCTTCAGAAACCTGACGCTGCCCAACACCTTCGGCGCTTCCCTGCCGCAGGAAAACCTGAACTCCGCGAGGATCAAAGGTATCGAGTTCACCGTCGGCCACAACAACGAGATCGGCGATTTCCGCTACGGCATTTCCGGCAACTTCAACTTCTTCCGCAGCATGAACCTGTACGTGGAAAGAGGCAAAGACCTCAACAGCTGGGAGCGCTGGAGGAACGCGAACGATTACCGCAACAACGACTGGGTATGGTCCTACATCAGCGACGGCCAGTTCCGGAACCTCGATGAAGTATACGCCCATGCGCTGCAGAACGGCGACCAGGGCAACCGCCGCGAGCTGCCCGGAGACTACCGCATCCTCGATGCCAACAACGACGGCGTGATCAATGATTACGATATGGTGGCGCAGTACTTCGGCGCCAACGGCAACAACAACGATCTCAATCCCGCCGGCAAAGCGCCCCGCATCAATTACGGCCTCAGCCTGAACGCCTCCTGGAAAGGGTTCGACCTCAACCTGCTGTTCCAGGGTGCCGCCATGTACACCGTGAGGTTCCAGGAAGTATATGCCGAAGTAATGGCCTTCAGGGGCAATACGCCGGCTTACTTCTTCGACCGCTGGCACAAGGCGGACCCTTATGATCCCAACAGCGAATGGATCGCCGGCAAATGGCCCGCTTCCCGCTTCAACTTCGACGTGGGCAGGATGTACACCGAAACGGATACCTGGCGGAAAGACGCTTCCTACCTGAGGCTGAAGAGCGCAGAGCTGGGTTATACCATTGCGCCCAGGCTGTACAACCGTTCCGGCATCAGCAAGATCCGCGTGTATGCGAACGGCTTCAATCTCTTTACCATTGCGGACAGCTTCGTGAAACCCTTCGATCCCGAAAGGCTGGAAGGCTTGTTCAACGCAGGTTTCAACTATCCGCTGATGCGCGCTTTCAACTTTGGTGTTAACGTTAATTTCTAAGACAATGAAAAAATTATTCGCAATATTCTTAACGGGCATGATGTTCAGCTGCCAGGGCATCCTGGACATCCAGCCCACCAACAAGATCCCGGCGGAAGTGCTCTTTGGCGATCCGGAAGGCGTGAAGATCTATATGGCCAACCTGTATTACCAGCTGCCGGTCGAAGACTTCGCCTATTTCAGGGCGGGCTTCAACCAGAACGGCGGAGATCCCAACAACGGCGGCTTCAGCGCGGCAATGATGACCGAAGAAGCGATGCATACCGAGTTCGGCGATTTCCTGGGCGACGGCGATTTCCACTGGTGGGACCAGGGTTATAAGCTCATCAGGGACGTGAACCTGCTGATCGATGCCATCCCCACCCTGGACATCCTGCAGGAAGAAAAGGACGCGCTGACCGGCGAAAGCAATTTCATCAAGGCCTTTGCTTATTTCGGGCTGGCCAAACGTTATGGCGGCGTACCGCTGATCAAGGCCACGCAGAAATACGAGGGCAGCGCCGAAACCTTGAAAGTTCCGCGCAGCACCGAAAAAGAAACCTGGGATTATGTAATGGAACTCTGCGATGTGGCGGCCGCCAACCTGGGCACCGCCAAAGGCCGCAGGGCGAACAAATACACCGCGCTGGCGCTCAAATCGCGCGCTGCGCTGCATGCGGCTTCCATTGCGAAGTTCGGCCCGCGCGCCCCGCTGAGCGGCGACGCGGTAACGCAGAAGCTCGCAGGGCTCGACGCATCCGCGGCGGCAGGATATTACACCGCCTGCATCGAGGCCAGCCAGGCGATCATCGCCGGGGGCGCTTATTCGCTTTTCCGTCCCAATCCCGCATCCCCGGCGGAAGCCGCGGAGAACTACCGCCTGATGTTCCAGAACCCGAACGACGCGCAGGAAGAAGTGATCCTCATCAAAGGCTACAACCTGCCCGGCGCCAACCTCGGCCACAACTACGACATCTGGTACCAGCCCGCGCAGGTGGCCAACGGATGGCCCCACCCAGGCAGGATGAACCCCACGCTGGAAATGGTGGACCTGTATGAAAGTTATACCGCCCCGGGCCAGAGCGCTCCCGTTGTGACGACCGTTGACGGGAATATCAATGACTACGGCGGCTACAATCCTGCCAAATCCTACATACAGTTCAACACGCCGAACGAGATATTCAAAGACAAAGATGCCCGCCTCTGGGGCACAGCCATATTGCCCGGCACCACCTGGAAAGGTACCAATATCGTGATCCAGGCCGGTTACGTGAAACCGGACGGCCAGGCCGTGATCCGCATCAAGGACCAGATCACCATCGGCGGCAATACCTATTACACTTACGGCGCGCCGAGCACCACGATGTACTCGGGTTTTGATACCTACGGCGGCAACAATACCCGCACCGGTTTCTCTTTCAGAAAATTCATGAACCAGAACAACCCGATCGTTCCCGGCTGGAACCAGAGCACGACGGACTGGGCGGAATTCAGGTACGCGGAAGTATTGCTGAACCTCGCGGAAGCAGTAGTGGAAAGCGGTACCGGCGATGCTACGGCTGCCGCCAAAGCGCTGAACGACATCCGCCGCCGCGCGGGCCATACGGTGAACATCCCGCTCACTGCAGATAACGTGCAGCGCGAAAGGAGAGTGGAGCTGGCGTTCGAAAACAAACGCTTCTGGGACCTTATCCGCAGGAGGGAATACCATACCGTGTTCAACAACCGGTTCATGCACACGCTGCTGCCGCTGCAGGACCTGCGCGCGCTGCCGGCCACCAAATACATCTTCGTAAGGGTGCAGGTGCCGAATTCCAATCCCCGCACTTTCGAGCCTAAATCCTACTACCGTTACATACCCGGCATCGGTTCCAACGGCCTGGTACAGAACCCGCAGTATTAATACAGAAAACTACCATCATGAAAACGTTACGATATATACTTCTGGCCGGTGTGATAACGCTTGCTGCCGCCTGTGAGAAAGACAACTTCGACGGCCCCACCGCCGGGCTTTCCGGCAGGATCATCGATGCGGACACGAAGCAGCTCGTGGAGCAGGACATCATCCGCGGCACAACCATAGAGATCACCGAACATGGATACGATCCCGTAAAACCGCAGGTGCTGGTGGTGAAAACCGACGGCACGTATGAGAACAGCCTGCTGTTCGAGAACACTTACACCGTGAAGCCGATGCGCGGCAACTTCATAGACGTGCCGGCGCAGGAGGTACAGATCAAAGGCAAGACCGTGCTGGACTTCACGGTAACGCCCTACCTGCGCGTGCTGGACCTGAGAGTGGAAAAAGTGGGCAGCCTCGTGGTAGCCACCTTCAAGCTGCAGCAGAATGCGGCCGGCAACGTGGTGAAGATCGGCATCTATGCGGACAAGGATAAGCGCGTAGGCGAGCCCATGCGCCTGGGCCACAAGGAACAGGAGATCAATGCCCCCGCGGATCCCAACACCACTTACCGCCTGGAATACAACCCGGACGAGTTCAGGTCGCAGATGCCGTTGGGCAAGGAATACTGGTTTCGCGTTGGAGCGCTGATATCCATTGGCGAAGCGAAATTCAATTATGCAGCTCCCATTAAACTGGCGATATGATGATGAAAAAATTCAGGGTGATCTTGCTCGCAGCTTTGCTGGGAACGGTATACAGCTGCTCGAAAGGCTCGGGCGGCACCCCTCCTCCAACGCCCGGCCCGCCCCCAACGCCGAAAGACACAACGTACGATGAAACAGGCTGCCTGTACACTTCCTACAATAACCTCGTGATGGCCGGCTACCAGGGCTGGTTCGCCGCCGAAGGCGACGCTTCCGAAAGAGGCTGGTACCATTACCGCAACGGCAGCTGCGGCGGCTTCATGCCCGGCTGCGCCGCGGTGGACTTCTGGCCGGACATGGCGGAATACACGAAAAAATACCCTTCTCCCTTCACATTGCCCAACGGCGCCAACGCGCCGCTGTACAGTCCTTACGATGAGGAATCGGTGGACCTGCATTTCAAATGGATGAAAGACTACGGTATCGACGGTGTGTTCATGCAGCGTTTCGTAGTCGAAGTAAAAAACGAGAATGCGAAAGGCAAACGCCACTTCAACAAAGTGCTGGAGAACGCGCTGAAAGCCGCCAGGAAATATTCCCGCGCCATTTGCGTGATGTACGACCTCAGCGGTTGTACATCCGCCGACGTGGCGTACGTGGAAAAGGACTGGGCGGAATTGCAGCAGCTGTTCAGCCTGTTCGACAACAAAACGCATCCCACCTACCTGCGGCATAAGAAAAAGCCGCTCGTGGTGATCTGGGGCGTAGGCTTCAACGACAACCGAAAGTACACCATCGCCGATGCGGACGCGCTGGTGGGCAGGCTGAAAGGCAGCAACAACAGGGTGTCCGTGATGCTGGGCGTACCGTATTACTGGCGCACGCTCCGCAACGATACCGAGAATTCGCAGGCTCTGCATGCGCTCATCAAAAAATCCGACATCATTATGCCCTGGGCCGTTGGGCGTTACAGCAGCGCTAACTACCTCGCGGTAGCCGGCGGCGAGCTGGCTGCGGACATCCAGTGGAGCAAGGCCAGCAAGGTGGATTACGTGCCGCTGGTTTTCCCCGGTTTCAGCTGGGGCAACCTGAAGAACAATGCAGCGGATTACAACTCCATTCCGCGGCTGAAAGGAGAATTCCTCTGGAAGCAGGTGGCCGGTGCAAAGATGTCAGGCGCCACATCGCTGTACGTTGCCATGTTCGACGAGATCGACGAGGGCACCGCCATCTATAAATGTGCACGGCAGTCTGAAGTGCCGCTGAACGGCACGAAACAATTCGTGGGCATCGAAGACGATCTGCAAACAGACCACTACCTGTGGCTGACGGGCCAGGCGGGCAGATGGTTTCACGGAGAAGCAGGCTACAGCGCCACGCTCCCGGTACGTTAGTTTAAAATCAACAGCATGAAAAAAGGGCTCATCGTTTTATTATTAATCATCAGCGTGCAGGCGGCCGCACAGCGCAAACACAGCAAACAAACCAGCTATCCCGCATACAGCGGCCTTATCATGGCCGGTTACCAGGGATGGTTCAGGGCGGAGGGCGACGGCTCCAACGCCCGCCGCTTTGCATACGGCAACGAAGAACGCAGCGGGATAGACATGTGGCCGGATGTTTCGGAATACGCCAGAACCTACGCCACGCCCTGGAAGCTGGCCAACGGTGAGAATGCAAGGTTCTTCAGTTCATACGACAAAAGCACCGTAGACCTGCATTTCAAATGGATGGAGGAATACAATGTGGACGGCGTGTTCATGCAACGTTTCTTCGGCAACGCCCGCGGGAGGGATTCCGTTTCGTCCGTCATCCTCAAAAATGCGTTTGCCGCGGCGTCAAAACATAACCGCGCCATCGCGGTGATGTACGACCTTTCCGGCCTGCGCGCGAACGGCGAAGATTGTTCGGCGCTGATCGAAGACTGGAAATACCTGGTGGACCAGCTGAAAGTAACGGACCAGCCCGGTAAAAAAACCTACCTGTATCATAACGGCAAACCCGTTGTGGCCATCTGGGGCATCGGTTTTCCGGACAGGCCGTACAACATCCGGAATATCGGGCTGGAAAGGCTGATCGATTTCCTGAAGAACGATCCCGTGTACGGCGGCTGCGCCGTGATGCTGGGCGTGCCTATGGCCTGGCGCACGCTGAATGCCGATTGCCTCAGCGATCCTTACCTGCACATGCTCATCCGCCGGGCGGACATAGTGATGCCATGGGCCGTGCAGCGGTATTCGCCTTTGCTGCACAACGATATGGACCGTTTCCGGGACAATACCGTAGACGATATCAGCTGGTGCAGGGAAAACAACGTGGCCTACGTGCCCTGCGTATATCCCGGCTTCAGCTGGCACAACCTCAGCCGCTACGAATTCCCGGACGATGTGAAGCCGGTGGGCTCCATCCCCAGGCAAGGCGGGCGGTTCTACTGGCAGATGATCACCACCGCGCTCAGTTCCGGCGCTACCATGCTGTACGTGGCCATGTTCGACGAAGTGAACGAAGCCACGGCCATCTTCAAAGGCAGCGACGATCCGCCGGTGAGCAAGGCCACCTCGTTCATCACGATGGACGGCGAGCCTTCCGATCATTATCTCTGGCTCACGGGCCAGGCTGCGCGCATGCTGCGCCACGAAATTCCGCTGACATTCAAAATGCCCGAAAGAAAATAGCTATCCTCTAATAAATGCAGATTTGTGCGTGCAGATAGCTGTTATGGTTATTTTTTTAAATACTTAAGCCCGCTACCACAGCGGGTTTAAGTCGGCGCTAATACGGGATTAACCCGAAGTTCCGTCGAAGGGTCATTGAGCGGAAACCGTTGAGTAGATGGAGAAGAGGTGGGGTTGAGGTGGAGATGAGGTGGACTTGATCTGGGTTTAAATAGCACCAGTTCCCCTGAAGCATTGATTTTCATACCACTAACAGGTCCTGCTGAAAAGCACGGGCCTGTTAGTGCATCTCCGCGAATGCCGTAACTTAGCTGAACGTAAAACCCTGATCATGCCGGTAAACGAAAGCCTGCTCGCCCGTGTACGGGAGCTGATCTCAGCCGCGGAAAAAAATGTCGAAGAAAAGAAGATGTTCGGCGGCATCTGTTTTATGGTGAACGATAAAATGTGCGTGGGCGTCCGTGCGGACAGCATCATGGTGCGCGTGGACCCTGAACTGGCTGAAACCCTTGTGGAGAAAGAGGGCGCCGAGCTGATGATACACAACGGAAAAGTAATGAAAGGATATATCTTCGTGGACGAGACCGCGCTGGACACCAAAAAGGAACTTGGTTTCTGGGTGGGCCGGGCGCTGGATTTTAATAAATTCGCCAAATCCTCGAAAAAGAAATAATGGAACGTATCCTGATTCCTGTGATCCTGTGCCTGGCCGCCTGCCAGCAAATGAAAAGCCCTGCCGCTACAGATTCTCTCAAAACGACTTTGCCCGATACCATCGCTGAAGCGCCGGCTGCCCCCCAAACCGCGGTGGCGGCTCTGGCTGACACCATTGCCATCATGCCCGGCGATTTTAACGGGGATGGAAAACCTGATACCGCCGTGGCCGTTTTATTTGAAAAGAGGGTGGAAGAAGACAGCCAGGATAAATATGCCGTACGGTTCACCGCTTCCCTGCCCGGTATAACGCCCGCCGGCGGTCCCATGCGGCTGGTGAATGAGGGCGATCTCGACAAAGACGGTGCGGATGAAATATCCTTTTTTTCAGAGCCCCTGCATGGCTGTGTTTATTCCATGACCACCTGGACCTTCAAAAAAGAAAGATGGAGTGTGCTGGCCGGGCCCTGGCTCGCGCCGACCGCCTGCGGGCCGGTATCGGACGAAGACCTTCAGAAACGTATCGTGCTGGAAAACGATACGGTATTCTATTTTTCGGAAGATGTGGAAGATGAACATTTTACCCTCTTAAAAAAGCCGCTTCCGCTGAAACAGTCCCCTTCCGCCGAATAAGGTATAGTTTTTGTTCTTTCCGGCCAGCGCTATGATACCTTGGCTGGCAAAATCGGGCCTTTATGGCTATGCAGATCCAGACGGGACGCTCCTCCTCCCGCCGCAGTATTCCCATGCCAGGCCCTTCAGGGGCGGTTTTGCGGTGATGGCGCAGGAAGGCGGCTTCGGCCTCATCAATGCGGAAGGGGTGCCTGTGATCGCCCCGGAGCACCCTTTTATCCATCTCACCGCGCCGCGCCCATTCTCAGTCGCGTTTATCAAAAAGGAATATAATGCCTGGTGGCGTTTGCCGCGCTGGCGCATACTGCCTGAGTTCAACCTCCTCAGTACCCGCCACAACGGCCCGCTGCTCGTTACCAAAGTGCCCAGGGCCCAATGGGAAGTGCTGGCCCTGCCGGATATGAAAAAGATCCAGCAGTTCAATTGTACGGACGACCTCAATGCCTGGGGCAACCGCTACTGGCGGAAAGACTGGGAGCCTGCCCGCAAAATGCCCGGCGAAGCCCGGCTGCTCACTTCCGGCGAGCATCTGCTGCTGCGGCAGGAGCTGTACAATGCGGAAGGAGAACGCTGCTCCGGGCAGATCTTCGGGCAGCTGGAAGACGGCACTTTCCTCCAGTACCGCAAAGGCTGGTACCGCCGCGTGAACGAGGCCGGCAAACCGATGGATGCCGTGCGGTATTACAAAAAGAATCACATCATGTTCGGCGGGAAAACCATCCCGCAACAGGAAGCGCCCTACCAGCGCATCGCCGCGCCGGTTTTCCAGTCCACGGCGGGCGAGGTGTTCCTCTTCCCCGATTTTTCAAAACCGTTTCCAGCCTCCATTGAGCCGTACCCGCAGGTGGGCGAAGTGCAGTACGTTGCCATGATCGGCGCAATGAGGGATGCGGAACATTTTTTCGTGCTGGCCACCACCGGCAAGAGCAAAGAACGCCGCGTGCTGGTGCTGCATAAGAGCGGGAAATGGAACAAGCTGGTGGAGCCGCGCGCAGGCTTCCATTCCATGCTGCGCAACGGTTCGCTGCTGTTCACCAACGGCAGCGTCAAAGGAGTGATGGATTCCAGCCTTGAATTCCATCTTTTCCCCCTCCTGTACCCCGAAGCCCTCAGCGAAACCCTGTACGCCGGGAAAGACAACAAGAGCGGCAGGTATGGCGTTTTTGATATCATGGAGCAGGATTGGAAAGTGCCGCCCGCATACAGTTACATTGGCCCCTGCCTGGCGGAGGACGTTGCGCCCTATTGCATGAACAACCTGTACGGCCTCATGAACATCGGCACCGGCGGGCACATCACCCCTCCCATTTACGACAGCATCGGCGAACATGGCGCAGTGACGCAGAAAAATCAGCTTTTTTATATCGATCTTTATACGGGCCGGGAATACCGGGAGTAAACCCATCTTATACCCATGCGAACTTTTCGAACATTCAGGCGCACCGCCTGGACCCTGGCGGTCCTTTTCCTGCTGGTGAATGCATTTGCCTGTTTTCATGCTTACAAATTCACGCATTTCACCACCGCGGACGTGCCCCGCACCAATCCCGGCAGGCTGGGCGTGGCTGGCAAGCTGAAGGTAGTGGTGGCCGGTGTGGACAATCCCCGCCCGGTGAACCGCAACAAACCCGGCCGCGCCTATGAAACCATCCACCTGCAAAGCTACGAACGCCTGGAAGCATGGATGATCAGGGCGCCGCGGGCAAAAGGGACCGTTGCGCTGTTTCACGGTTACGGCGCCGCGAAATCGCGCATGCTCGAAAGGGCGGAAATATTGCTGGGCCTGGGCTATAATACGCTGCTGGTAGATTTTATGGGCTCCGGCGGCTCGGGCGGCGATGCCACCACCATCGGCTACAAGGAAGCGCGGGACGTAAAAGCGGCATACGATTACCTGGATGCACGCGGGGAACAACATATTTACCTGCTGGGCACTTCCCTGGGCGCCGCTGCGATCCTCAAAGCCCTGGAAGATTACCCGGTGAAACCCCAAGGCGTGATCCTCGAAGCGCCTTTCAGTACCTTGTACGAAGCCGCCTGCGCAAGGTTCCGGGCCATCGGCGCGCCCCCGTTCCCACTGGCGGGCATGGTCGTGTTCTGGGGCGGCACCATCAACGGCTTCTGGGGCTTCAGCCACAAGCCCGTGGAATACGCCCGGGCGGCACATGTGCCGGTTTTAATGGTTTATGGGGAAAAGGACGGGAGAGTGGCGCGGAAGGAGATAGACGATATATACAATAACCTGCCCGGTCCTAAAAAGCTCGTTACTTTCCCGGAGGCGGGCCATGTTAATTACCTTTCGGGCTACAGCCGGGAATGGACTGCGGCCGTCGCGGAATTTATAAAGGCACAATAAAAGCCAGTGCTTCCGGCGCTGGCTTTTGTACAAATGTCTCAAGTGTAATTTGGGGTACGGATTCTGTCAGATCTCTTTTTTATGTCTAGGCTAAATTGGAGAAAAGATATAAGTTGTTGTCTTTCAGCGAAATAATGAACATTACCAGTTAAATCGAAAGCGGGTCTTAGCCATTTTCCGGGAAGTTCAGCTTTCAGCCTGCCTTGCTTCCCTCTTTCCAAAGTTGAAGTTTCTTCCCCATACGGCATTGTATATTCCGCTCGGAAAATTGTACGAACTGAAAAAAGGCAGCAGTGAGGGTGAAATTATTTGTGTTTTTCCCGGTACTCTTCCGGGGTAAGGCCGTGTTTCCCGCGGATAAGGCGCACCAGGTGCGAGGCATCGGTGAGGTTGGTATGGGCGGCGATCTCCCAGACCAGCTCGTTGGTGTTGAGCAGCCGGTATTCCGCTTCTTCCAGCCTTACGTGCGTAATGTACTGGCGCACGTTTTTGCCGTACACTTCCTTGAAATGTTTGTTCAGCGCGTCTTTATGGGTGCCGGCATGTTTGGCCACGAGGGTCGTGCTGAGGTCTTCCCCGAGGTTGCATTGTATATAATCGCAGGCGTCCAGCACGGTTTTGGGTATTTCGTGGCGGCCCATCAGCAGGTTGAAGTAGTGGGCGGTAAGCAGCATCACCTGCCCGTGCAGGTAAGGCTCGAACATGGCCGGGGCCTGCCGGTACGCACCCATGGCCTGGATAATGTCGCGCGCGGTGTTGCCCAGCGGGATAAGGTTTTTTTGCTCCCCTTCCTGCTCGCCTCTTAATTGTTTATCCACCAATGGTTTATACGCCTCGTATTTATTCCCGAAATATTGCATGAACGAGGGCGAAAAAGAAATATACACGGCGGTATAATGCGCCGGCGCAAATTCCGCGCGGTTGAAGGCCATGGGCGGCACGTAATAAAAAGCGAATTTTTTTTCCGGCAGCATCAGCTTCTCGGCGGAGCCCTGCAGCTCGCAGGGGATATCGCCTTCCAGGCCGCTATACAGCGCCAGCAACGGGTCTTTGGTGACCGGATAAAGATAGATGTGCTCTTTGATGTCGAAATTGAGCCAGCCCACTATCCAGTCGCTGCTGTGCAGCTCCTGTTTGAAGAACGCACCGAAAGGCCCTTCCGTAATATGCACTACGGTGCCGGGTATACGATATTTGCTGTAATGATCGGGTAGCTGGTCGGAAACGGTGATGCGTTGCTTCATGAGGTCAGGCACCTCGAAGTTCATAATAGCGGGACGGTCCACTGTATGCATAGGATACTTGGATTTGGCTGAAAAACTGGTACCGTAATATTACGGTATTTTCCGGAAAGCCGAACGCTCACAGCAGGTATTGTCCGTCCAGCGGTTCGAGGGGCGAAGGCAGGGGCTCGTGGCCAAGCATTTCCAGCAGGTTGCGCTCCACAGTGCGGCAAATGGTGTCCAGCGGAAGGGAGGTGGGCTGTTTTTCGAAAGGGTTCATGATGCTCACGCCATTCATATGGGTAACGTGGAAAATAAAGCCCACGGCCCAGCCGAATACAACGGACCAGTAACCGATGGATTCGGCGAGCATCAACGTATTGAGTATCACGTAAAACCAGATGAATACCCGGGTAAAGAAGAGGTAGCTGGGCGGGAACACGGTGTTTTTGATCCGCTCGCATTTGCCCATGTTGTCGCAGTGCTTCACCACCAGGTCGTTCATTTCACGGAAACAAAAACCGTCTATGGCGCCGGACCCGCGCAGCTGCTGAAGGTCCGCCGCCTGTATGTTGAGGATGCTGTTGGGAACGTTGGTGCTGCCCCTTACCCAATCCGCCTCGTCTTTGCTGAGGTAACCTTCATGATAAGCATCGCTGTCTTTACGCAGCGAGGTATTCAGCGCGTACAGGAAAGCGAGGTGCCTGAAGATCATCCTCCTGGCTATATGCTGCGATTCGCCATTTACGGAAGTATCTACAAAATTCAGGAGGTTGCGGGCCCAGCTGCGGGAATCGTTCACCAGCGCTCCCCAGATCTTGCGGCCTTCCCACCAGCGGTCGTACGCCTGGTTGTTGTTGAAGCCGATAAAAAAAGCAAGGGCGGTGCCGAGTACGGCGCTCATGGTAACGGGGATGGAAATATGCTGCTTGAGCCAGTAAGTGTCTGCCGCATAAGCGAGTGAACAAACCAGGATGATCATCAGGTCCAGCCGCCAGGTGAGGCGGAATACCTGTATAAGCGAGAGCTTGTCGCGCAGCAGCATAAGCGGGGGTTTATGTTCAGTATCCGGTAATGTAGCTTTAAGTTACATATTCTTTGCGGGCTGAGCAAAAGCAGGCCCCGGAATCCGTTTTGCCCGGTTGGCCCATTTGCTGATCTTTGTGGGATCATTACCGGCTTTGGAAAAATAGTTAAAATGATTATCCGCTTTCATGCACCAGATTTATTAACTCTGTGTGATGTGCCATTGGAACGTCATTGGTGCCACTGGATCGTCATTGCGAGGAACGAAGCGTGGGTTATGTGCAGAGGGTGACGAAGCAATCTCCTGCATTGAATGGGTATGCCCCAATATGCGGAGATTGCTTCGACGCCCAACCCGCATAGCGCTAATGCTCCTCAAAATGACCGGAACGAGCCGGCGATGGTATAAGAACGTGAATAATCATTATAGTTTAATTATGCTGCCGAATTTGTTTGACCATATACGGAGATTCGTACCGCTGTCTGAAGAAGAGGAGCAGGTGCTGGCCGGGTATATCGAAGTAAGGGACATGAAGAAAAAAGATTTCCTGCTGAAGGAAGGGCAGGTATGCCTGGGCAATTATTTTATCCTCAGCGGCTGCTGCAGGGCTTATTTTGACACGGAGCGCGACGGTGAGCAGATCTATCATTTCGCGATCGAGAACTGGTGGATCACGGATTACATGAGCCTGGAAGCGCGCAAGCCCTCGGCCAGCAATATCCAGGCGGTGGAGCACACCACGTACGCCGTGCTGTACCGGGATGTGCAGGATGAATTGTTTGCAACAGTACCGCAGCTGGAGAGATATTTCCGCATTATTTTGCAGAAAGCCCTCACCGCCGCACAGCTGCGCGTCAAATATATCTTTACGCAAACCGCCGAAGAACGGTACCATCATTTCTCCGGCCTGTTCCCGGATTTTGTGCAGCGCGTGCCGCAATACATGCTGGCCTCCTACCTGGGCGTCAGCCCCGAATTCATCAGTAAGATAAGAGCAAAAAAAAGGGTATGATTTCTTGAACTGGTTCAAGATTTTGAAGGGGGTTTCCGCCGGACATTTGTGTTATCAAAAAAGAAACATCATGTCAGAAAGAATCAAGATCCCCAAAGTAAACCCTGCAGCATATAAAGCCATGCTGGCTTTTGAAGGGTACCTCGAAACCACGCGCATCAGTGCGCTGCACCATGAACTGATCCGCATCCGGGCTTCGCAGATCAACGGCTGCACTTATTGTATTGATATGCACACGAAAAGCGCCCGCCAGTATGGCGAAACCGAGCAGCGCCTCTACGCGCTCAGCAACTGGCGCGACACGCCGTTCTTCACCGAAGAAGAGCAAGCCATCCTGGCCATTACAGAGGAAGTGACGCTCATGCACAAAGGTTTGTCGGACGCTACTTACGCCAAAGCTGCCGCCCTGTTCGACGAAGAATATCTTTCACAGGTCATCATGGCGGCGATCATCATCAACGCCTGGAACAGGATCGGCGTATCTACGCATATGCAGCCGGCCAGGGCGTAAACAGCCGTAAAAAGGGCCCGGAATTTGGCGGAATTTGCCTTATCTTTCTATAAACCCTTTTTATATGGATCAGCGTATCATTAACCTCTTCGATGAGTACACCCATAAGCCGCTCACCCGCGACGTGTTCCTGAAACGCCTTGCACAGATCACCGGCACCATGGCCGCGGCCATGACCATCCTGCCGCTGCTGGAATCCAATTACGCGAAAGCCGCGGAAGCCCCGCTGGACCCCGGCCTGAAAGAGGAAGAAGTGACCTGGCCCGGTGATAACGTGACCATGAAAGGATACCTCGCACGCCCGGAAGAAGACCGCAAACGCGGCGGCGTAGTGGTGATCCACGAAAACCGCGGGCTCACGCCGCATATCAAAGACGTGACGCGCAGGGCCGCGAAGGCCGGGTATGTTGCGCTGGGCGTGGATGCATTGTCCGTATTCGGCGGCACGCCCGCGAACGAGGACGAAGGCCGCACGCTCATCGGCAAGCTGGATAAAGCGCAGAACCTCAATAATTACCTGAAAGGCCTTGCGTACCTGCGCAGCCGGCCGGACAGTAATGGCAAAACAGGATGCGTGGGCTTTTGCTGGGGCGGCTCCATGGCCAACCAGCTGGCGGTGAACTATCCGCAGCTGAATGCCGCTGTGGCATTCTACGGAGGCCAGCCCGATGCGGCCGATGTGCCGAAAATAAAAGCGCGTGTGCAGCTGCACTACGCCAGTCTCGACGAACGCATCAACGCAGGCATTCCTGCTTACGAAGCGGCGCTGAAAGCGGCCGGTATAAACTACCAGCTGTTCATGTACGAGGGGATGCAGCATGCTTTCCACAACGATACTTCCGCCGCGCGCTACAACGCTGAAGCGGCGAAGCTCGCGTGGAGCAGAACGCTGGAGCTGTTTAAGGAAACATTGGGATAAGTATTTTTCCAGCATACATGCCGGGCGGATTGGGGCAACCCCAGTACGCCCGGTTTTTTATTCCGCCAATGCCCATTTGCGCCGGTACCATCCCCGCGTGATCAGCACGATCGTCAATCCCACGCTAAGCATATGGATCACCCATCCCACTGCCGCGCCCGGGAGGTTGAATTTCGCCTGCGGCACCTGGGTGAAGGGAACGATCACCAGGCTCATCATGACCCATACAAACAGCCCGTAAAGGCAGCCGACAAGCCATTTGTTGCCCTGCAGGAACCGCAGCCTGGGGTAAGCGTAGAAGAACAGGGCGCCCCAGCCGAGAGCCACGAGGAAATGCAGGAACACTCCAAGCAGGATCACTGCCGGTCCCCCGCTGAAAGCAGGCATGCCCATGAGGGCGCTGGAAATGTATTTGAAAACCCTGTCCGGCGGAACGCCGTTCCTTGTGTAGGCGCTGATGACCGCCGCTGCGCCATCCAGCAGCCAAACGGTGCATCCAATCATCAGTACGGCGCTGAAGGACTGCGCCGCACGCCCGTGTGTTGATACCATAGCGAGCAATTATGTCAGTAAAAGATTTAGATTTTGGTCGATGATTGGATGACAAATACAATTTAACATATTCCCCCTGATTATAGATAGCACTTTTGTAGTGTTTAATAATTAATTATTTATAGAATATATATACTGCACTTCTCCAATAGGGTTATCTGAAAATAAATATTTTCTTGAAAAATTAATTTTTCGGTGGTAATTTCAGGATATGAAAACGCAGAACCTCATACAGGATACGCAAACCGCCTCCGCCATGATGCATCCCCTGCGCATGCGCATCCTGGAACAGCTCCGCGAGCCCAATTCCGCCGCCGGTCTTGCCCGCGTGCTGGACATGCCCCGGCAGCAGCTGAACTACCACCTCCGCGAGCTGGAGAAAAATGAGCTGGTGGAGCTGGTGGAAGAAAGGAAAAAAGGCAACTGCACCGAAAGGATCGTGCGGGCTACTTCGCGTTCTTATATGGTGGTGCTGAATACCGCCATAGCGGAGGGAGACGGGGTCACGGACAAATTCTCTTCCGCGTATCTTCTCCAATCCGCAGGCCGTATGATCCAGGAAGTGGCAACCATGCAGGCCGGCGCGCACAAAGCAAAAAAGAAACTGGCCACCTTCTCGCTGGAAACAGAAGTGCGGTTTGAGGATCCCGCCGCATTGCAGGCGTTTACAGACGAAGTGGCCCAAACGATAACAAGGCTGGCCGTGAAATACCACAGGCCCGGCAATACACAGGCAAGGCCATACCAGTTTCACCTGTTCTCTCATCCGACCATCAAAAAACAGGACCATGAAAAAAGAAAAGAAGGCTGACAGGGTGATAGACATCACCTGCAGCATCAATTCCCCCGTGAAGGCCGTATGGAAAGCCCTCACGGATGCAAAGGAACTGGAACGCTGGTTCCCGCTGGAAGCAGGCGTGACGGACGGTGAAGTACGGCTGTCATGGGGCGGGGACGTGAATTGGCAGATGGAAATAGAGGAAATGAAGGAGGAACAATACCTGCGCCTGGGTTACGGTGAAGCGCATCACCGCATTGTATCCGCAGTGCCGCGCCGCCTGGCGGTGGAATTTTTCCTGCATGAAAATGACGGTGCTACCACGCTCCGCATCGTTCATAACGGTTTTGGCGGAGACGAAAGCTGGGACGAAATGTATGACGGCGTACGCCGCGGCTGGGGCACTGAATCGCTCTCGCTGAAACATTATCTTGAAGATCATGCGGGTAAAGACAGGGTGGTGGCGCTCGCCAGCATCCGGTCTGAGCTGCCGTACCAGGAATTGTGGAACAGGCTTGTTGGAAGCGGACTCCGGGTCAATGGAGACCATTACGCGCTCGATACGCCTTTAGGGGAAACGTACGAAGGCCGTCTCTTGTTCTACAACCAGCCGCAGGACCTTTTGGGCACGATGGATCATTTAAATAATGCATTGTTCCGCCTCTCCATCGAACGTTTCTCACCGGGCGGCGATGTATTCATCTGGGTGTGGATAGCCGCTTACGGCGTGCCCGCAAAAGAAATGAAGGAGCTGGAAAAACGCTGGCAGGAAAAACTAAACGATATATACCATGGCTGATATTGAACATATCCAGTACGTCCGCAAACCTGTCGCGGAGGTGTACAACGCGCTCAGCACTGAAGAAGGCCTTGGCGCCATATGGACGGAAAAGCTGGTCGTAAAGCCTGAAGCGGGCTTCATCAACGAATTCGACTTCAACGACAACTACGATACAAAGTTCAGGAACATCGAGCTTGTGCCGCCCGTGCGCATATTGTGGGAATGTGTGCAGTCGGACCCGGAATGGATCGGTACCAGAGTGTCGTTCGACCTGGAAACAAGAAAGGACATGACTGCGGTAACGCTGCGCCACACCGGCTGGCGCGAAGTGACGGAATTTTACCGTTTCTGCAACTACAACTGGGCGCAGTTCCTCTACAGCCTGAAGCTGTACCTCGAAACCGGCAAAGGCCAGCCTTACCAGCAGCGTCAGTTCTGATATCGGCGAATGATGCGCATGATCTTTTCGAACAGCTCCGTGTTTTCATATACTCCCCTGAAATCCATGGAGTGAGGGCCGTAGGCAAACACCGGCACCATGATGGCCGTATGGTCGGAGGTGCTGAACTGCCCGTCCACATACCCCTTTTTAATATCGCCGTCCAGCAGGCTGAGGCCGCCCGTTTCGTGATCCGCCGTGACGATCACGAGCGTTTCGCCGTTGCTGTCCGCAAAGCGGAGGGCTTCGCCGATGGCCTGGTCGAAGTCGAGCATTTCGGTGGTGAGGTAAGGAACGGAATTGAGGTGCCCGCCGTGATCTATCTGTGCGCCCTCTTCCATGAGGAAAAATCCCTTTTTGCCGCCGGAAAGCGTTTGCGTGGCTTTGCGGAACGCGCGCACGAGAAAATCGCCGCGGCCTTTCTGCATGCTGAGGCCCGCACTGTCTGCCAGCAGCACAAACTTCCTGCTGCGGATGGAATCCAGGGCGGAGAGGCTGGTGGAGAAGCTGTAGCCTTTCTGCTCCAGCTGTTCGCGGATGGGCAGGAAGTGTTTGCCGCCGGAACCGATGAGGATGCTGACGGGGCTTTGCAGGAAGTCTTTCGCGATGGCGGCGTTCATGCTCCGTTCTTTGTTATGGCCGTAGAATGCGCCGGGCGTTGCGTCGGTGATGTCGCCGCAGCTGATGAGCGCGCTTTGCATGCCGAGCGGCGCAATGAGGTCCGGGATATTCGGCAGCGGCATGCTGACGGCGTCTACGCCTACCGCGCGGTTATGCGTTTTTTTACCGGAGGCCATGGCGGTGCCGCCTGCGGCTGAATCGGTGATGTAGTTGTTGAAAGATGCGGTCTTCGAGAAGCCGATGTTCAGCAGCCTGAACAGGTTCAGCTCGCCGAAGTTGGCGGTGTATCCCGCATAGATCTGCGCAAGGCCCATCCCGTCGCCGATCAGCAGTATCACGTTCTTTACCCTGGAAGCTTTATCGTTGTTGCGGTAAGAGGGCGTGTACACGTTATGCGGCGCCTGGGCCTGGTATTGCGCCTGCACGCGTTTGCGCAGGTAATCTGCAAGGCCTTCCACTTTATCCGTATTGATATAATCCACGCCGAGGTTGATCATGGTCTTCCAGGCATTCACTTCATCGGGCGTGGCCCAGAAGCGGAATTTTTTCTGCATGCCGTGCACCTTCTTCAATACGCCCTGTACTTTTTCGAGGTCTTCCGGCACGAGGTAACCTTTGCCGTTCCATTGGGTATAGCTGCGGAAGTTGTCGCTGAAGAGCGGGATGCGCTGCAGCTGTTCGCTGGTATAGGTTTGAGACGGTACGCCGTCGAAAAGGATGTAGGCGGGATAATTGTTCCACAGCTCCGGCGAAGGCCGGCTGCCGCTGATCACGATCTGCACTTTGGGACTGGAAGTGATCTCCGGGTATTTTTCCAGCTGCTTCAGCAGCGCCTGCATGGTGGGCACGCCGGCTGTCTTGAAATCTATCAGCAGCTGGAGGCTTTGCTTCGATTCGCCGAAAATGCCTTTCTGCTCTTTTATCCTGGCCAGCATAGGTTCCAGGTAGAGGGCCCGCAATGTTCTGCTGCCGGCGATCTCCGCTGCCGTGTGCGCTACGAAAAGCTCGCCGTCTTTTTCGAACACGTCCGCTTCGATGGAGCCGAAGTTGCGCGCAAAGGCGGCTTCAAAGGGAGCGGGCTGAAGGTAGTCGTTATGCGAATGCGCGTTGGCGGCGGTATACTGTGCCTGTGCGGAGGCGGCAAAGCAGCAGAGCCACAGGAGGTGTTGCAGTAAAGTTTTCATCATGGGCTAAAATAGCGAACTCCCTGAACAACGGGAGTATGGGGCGGATATATTTTCGTTAACAATTGGGAATGGCTGCGGGGATGCTTATTAACAAAAAATGAAAGTTCCGCACCGTGGCAGGAAGTCAAGTCCCGTGTCATGGCAGGAGTTCCACGTTATGGCAAGAAGTCCCGTGTCGTTGAGAGGAAGTCCGCTTCGTTGAGAGGAAGTCCCGCGTCATTGCGAGGAACGAAGCGTGAGGTTTGTGCGGAGGGTGACGAAGCAATCTCCTCCGCGTATTGGGTCACCTCGATTCAATGAAGGAGATTGCTTCGTCGCCCCACCCGCCTTGGCCCCGCTGCTCCTCGCAATGACATTCTTCGTCGCCCCGCCCCACCGCTTTAGCTCCGCTGCTCCCCGCAATGACGTCTGGCCTATACCTGGCGGATAGCCCAAAAAAAAGTACCGGGCTGCTGGAGCCCGGTACCGGAAATATTTTTGCAGAGGTTGCGGTTAGGTTACATAGCGGCCAGTTGCACTTTTTGTTGCAATTCGATCACGCTGTCGCGGAAACTGTTATCGGTATCCATGAGGTCTTTGACGGTCTGGCAGGAGTGGATCACGGTGGTGTGGTCCCTGCCGCCGAAGTGTTCGCCGATGGTCTTGAGCGAGTTCTTGGTGAAGCTCTTGGCCAGGTACATGGTGATCTGGCGGGCCTGTACGATCTCGCGTTTGCGCGTTTTCTGCAACAGCTTATCGTATGCCACGTCAAAATATTCGCAGACCATTTTCTGGATGCTTTCGATGGTGATCTCTTTGGAAGAGGTTT
>CBFHAF010000008.1:0-21003 GCA_965653435.1 uncultured Chitinophaga sp. | reverse complement strand
AATTTCAATGTAGCCGCTTTTTTGCTTCAGTTCCGCGAATTTTTGCCGGTTGAAGCTATATAATTGAGCAGGACGGCCTTGTAAAGGGTGTTTCATTTTTTCCTGCTGAATGGTCAGCAACCCCAGCGTATGCATTTTTTTCTGGAAATTCCGGCGGTCGATCTGCCGGTTATAGACCCATTCGTAAAGCTTTTCGAGTTCTGAAACGGGAAATTTCTGATCCAGCAGCTCAAAAGCCAGCGGTTCGGAGCGTAAACGCGTGCGCAAATGCTCGATGGCGCCGTCGATCACCTCGGCATGGTCAAACGCGGTGGCAGGGAGTTCCTTTACAGGATACCAGCGGGCTTCCTTGTTTCCTGCTCCAAGGATGATCCTGGAGGCGGAAGGTTTTACCAGCCCCAGGTGCGCCACGCAAAGGATGCGCCCGCGAGGGTCCCGGTCCGGGTGGCCCCAGGTACGCATTTGTTCCAGGTAGTTCACCTTCAGTCCGGTTTCGTCCCGGATCTCGCGGTGAACGGCATCCTCAAGCGGCTCGTCGTTCTGCACGAACCCGCCCGGAAGGCCCCATTTGAAAATATGCGGCGGTATGCTGCGTTTGCTAAGCAGCACCATCATTCCTTCTTTTGATGTAAATCTCAATACTACGGCGTCTGCCGTCACCCTGATATGTTGATGAACTGGCAAGGGATAAAATTTTAGGGATTCATTGGCCGCTTACATACTGTTTTACCTGCGATGTTCCTTTATGCAGGTTCACGAAGAGCGGATTTTTCTGCGGATCAAATACGATGATGGTTCCGGATTCCCAGGCATCTGCGGGGGCGGGCAGCACAATTTCAACCTGTAATCCGTTGGCGCGGCGGAACATCAGGCTGTCTTTCCTGATAAACCTCGCTTGATAGTCATTCGCTTCGAGGAAGCTCACAATACTGTCCCGGCTTGCATTCGCGGCACTGTCCGTGCGGATGGGATGTTCCCGCAGCACGTAACATTTCTCATCTATCACATCATAATTAGTGGTATCTGTCTTTTCACGGACAGGGTTACACGAAGCAGCCGCCAACAGGGCCAGCGTAAAGATGATATAACGCATGCTGCAAGTTATAAAAACCGCGATTAAAAACTGATATCAAATACTTTATCGGCAGCGCCGCGCTTTACTTTCACCGTCGTTCTGTCGCCGGCTTTGAATTTCCCCAGCGCATTCATATACGTTTCGATGTCGGAAACGGGGTAATCGCCCAGCTGGGTGATGAGGTCGCCGGTGAGGATGCCGGCTTTCCCGGCAGGCTTTCCATCGGTTACACCATCTACTTTTACTCCGCCCTTCGTCCAGGTATAGTCGGGCATGATGCCGAGGGTTACGGAGAAACGCGCGCTGCTGCCCATTTGCTGCTCGCGGGTTTTAGTGAAGGCGAGCTTTGGGCTGCTGTTGGTCTTTTCGATGATATCGTATACCAGCTTCACGACGGTAAGGCCGCCTTCGTAGTTGATCTTGTCCGCATCGTCGCCGGGCTTGTGGTAGTCGGTATGGGTGCCGGTGAAGAAAAACAGGACGGGAACATCTTTGCGGTAAAAGGAGGTATGGTCGGAGGGGCCGGTGCCGGAGGAGTCATAGCTTATTTTCAGCCCCTGCGGAACGGCGGATTTCAACACGGCGCCCCAGGCGGGGGAAGTGCCGGTGCCGCCAATCTGGAGCCCTTTTTCTTTGGTGAGGCGGCCTACCATGTCCATATTCACCATGTAATTGAAGCTGGTGGCGGGCACGGCGGAGTGTTCAGTGAAATATTTGCTGCCGAAAAGGCCCAGTTCTTCCCCGGAAAAAGCTACCAATAAATAATTGTTATTTTTCAGCTTGGATGCTTTCAGCAACCTGCCCAGCTCTATGAGGGCGGCGGTGCCGCTCGCATTGTCGTCTGCCCCGTTATGGATGGCCTTTTCGCCGGGGGCGAGGGAATTGTGGTCTTCGCCGTAACCAAGATGGTCGTAGTGTGCGCCAAGCACTACTGTTGTAGCGGAGCCGTTATCTATATACCCGACCACGTTGGTGCCGGTGCGTTTGCTGGGTTTAAAATCCACCCGGAGGTCCAGCTGGAAACCATTCGCATCGTCTGCCGATAAAATTTTGCTGGCTTCCGGCCCTACCCAGACGGCTGGGATGGCGAGGGGCGTTTCTTCTTCCCCGTCCAGCCAACGGCTTACGGTGCGGAAATCTTCCGGGCCGTTGAAGAACACGATGCCGGTGGCCCCGTTCTCTTTGGCTTCTTTAGTTTTTTTCTGGTAAAACTCAAGCGGGGAGGCGTGGGGGTTGATCTCGTCTTCCGAGGCCTTTACGTTGATGAGCCATACGTTGTCCGGCTCGTTCACGCCGGGGAGCACTTCGCCCTTGGCGGCTTTGGAGGCGGAAAAAGGCAGCGGCAGGTATTGGCCTGCGGGCAGTGCCTTGTGATTGATCATCAGTTTGGTATTGCTCCCCGGTTCTTTCCCTTCCCTGACGGTGAAGGTCTGCAGGTAGCCGTCGTCCCCTTTGGGGCTGAGGCCGGCGAGTTTCATCTGTTCTGCAATATAGGCGGCGGCGAGCTGCTCCCCGGGAGTGCCGGTGCGCCTGCCCTCCAGCTTGTCTGAAGAGAGGTAGGTGATGTGGGTCTGCAGGTTTCCGAGGGTTTTGCGGTCTGCTTTCTTCTGCGGGTATACCGCCATCGCAATGGAAACAAGCGGCAGTAACAGGTAGATCTTTTTCACTGCAAGGGGAATTTGGTGACAAAAATAGGGAATCGGTGATCAAACGCTGTAATTATCACAGGATTGTCTGGCCCCGCCCCCCTCTTTGTTTAATACTCAAATTATATGCTAAATTTGCCGCACTCTCAAAAGGTTACAACAAAACAGAAACATTTTACTCAATGAAAAACACGCCATTTACACACAAACACATTGCGCTGGGCGCCAAAATGGCCCCTTTTGCGGGCTACAACATGCCTATTTCCTACACAGGTATTAACGACGAACATGCAGCAGTGCGGAACAGTGTGGGAGTGTTTGACGTGAGCCACATGGGCGAATTCATCCTCAAAGGCGAGAACGCCCTGGACCTCATCCAGCGTGTAACCACCAACGATGCTTCCAAGCTCACCGCCGGCAAAGCCCAGTACAGCTGCCTGCCCAACGAGGAAGGCGGTATTGTGGACGACCTGCTCGTATACTGCATCGAAGAAAATAAAGTGTACATGCTTGTGGTGAATGCCAGCAATATCGAAAAAGACTGGAACTGGATCAGCCGCTTCAACACCAAGGGCGTTGAAATGCACGACATTTCCGATAAAACCTGCCTGCTGGCGATCCAGGGGCCTAACGCCACCAGCGCGCTGCAAAGCCTTACCGATAAAGACATCGTGAACCTGAAATATTACACCTTCGTAAAAGGCACTTTTGCCGGGGTGGAAAACGTGCTGATCAGCGCCACCGGCTACACCGGCGCGGGCGGCATCGAGATCTATTTTGAAGACAAGGACGGCGCGGCAGAAAAGATCTGGGACGCTATTTTCGCCGCAGGCGCTTCCAAAGGCATCAAGCCCATCGGGCTGGGCGCCAGGGATACGCTCCGCCTGGAAATGGGCTTCTGCCTCTACGGCAACGACATCGACGACCGTACCAGCCCGCTGGAAGCAGGCCTTGGCTGGATCACCAAGTTCACCAAAGACTTCACCGCCCGCCCCATCATGGAAAAGCTCAAGGCGGAAGGCATTCAGCAGAAACTGATAGGCTTTGAAATGATAGATAAAGGCATTCCCCGCCACGATTACGAGATCAAGGACGCGGCAGGCAATACCATCGGCAGGGTTACCTCCGGCACCCAGTCCCCTTCCCTCCAGAAGGCCATTGGGCTGGGATATGTTAAAACAGCCTTTGCAACCCTCGATTCAGAGATATATATTGCAGTGCGCGACAAGCTCCTGAAAGCGAAAGTTGTGAAGGTGCCTTTCCTGGGATAAGCCCCGGAAGGACAATTTTACAGGAAGAGCAGCGTTATTGAAGCCTATTTTTGCCAAAGAACCATATCTAAAGTATCACTGCCATGCCGCTTATTCATCTGACCACTGTTATTCACGCGCCTGTGCCCCGGGTATTTGACCTGAGCCGGAGCATTACGCTGCATAAACGCAGCATGGAACATTTACAGGAGGAGGCCGTCAAAGGCCGCACCAGTGGTTTGATCGACTACGACGAAACGGTTACCTGGCGGGCAAAGCACCTCACAAAAATGCGGGAGCTGACCGTGAGGATCACCGCGATGCAAAAGCCGCAGTACTTCTGCGATGAAATGGAAAAAGGGGATTTCACTTTTATGAAGCATGAGCACTTTTTCCGCGAGATCGAAAACGGCACAGTGATGATAGATATTATGGAGTTTGGCACGCCTTATGGCACGTTTGGCAAGTGGTTTGAAAAGATTTACCTGAGGAAATACATGAAACGGCTGTTGCAGCTGCGCAATAAGATCATCAAAGAATACGCAGAGAGCGAGAAGTGGCGGGTGATCCTCGATTAAAAAGAAACGAAAAAAGAATGACCGAGAATATCAAACCAAGGCTGGAAGTCTGTTTATCACCGGCCCTTTTGCACCTGTACGACGTAAAGAACAGCATTGTGGTAATCATAGACGTGCTGCGCGCTACGTCCACCATCTGCACGGCACTGTATAACGGCGCCGCCAAAGTGATACCGGTGGCCACGGTGGAAGAATGCGTAAGCATCGGCCGCCAGCTGAATGCCATCACCGCCGGGGAAAGGGATGGAAAGATCGCGGAAGGGCTGCTGCACGGCAATTCCCCTTTCGAATATCCCGAAGAATTCATCGGCGGAAAAGTGCTGGTGCTCACCACCACCAATGGCACCAAGCTGCTGCACATGGCGAAGGACGCCGTGCAGATCATCACCGGTTCCTTCCCGAATATCTCCTCCGTTTGCGAATACCTCATTTCCCAGGGCCAGAATGTGATACTGGGCTGCGCCGCCTGGAAAGACCGGGTGAATATGGAAGACACCCTGTTCGCCGGGGCCGTGGTAAGCCGCATCCGCGAACACTTTGACGTGAACTGCGACTCCGCCATTGCCGCCGAAACGCTGTACCACAGTGCGAAAGACGATCTTTTCGGCTTCATGAAAAAAGCCAGCCACTACCAGCGCCTGGCCCGCTACGGGCTGGAGGAGGACATCCGTTTCTGCCTCACCCCGGACGCCGCCAACGTGCTGCCTATACTCCGGAACGGCGAACTGATAAAAGAAAAATAACATACACGGAAAAGGGTGAGTTTCAATAAGAAAGCTCACCCTTTTTTGATTGGTTCCCTTATGATCTTAAGCGGCCAGCTTGCCGGAATGTTTTTTAGAACGGATCACACTGTCCACAGAATAAACGCCGCCCCCGTTCATGATAAAGAAGATCATGATCAGCAGGTAAGTAAAAGGAGCATACCAGTCCATGATACCCGAGCCTGTAGCGCCTTTCAGGATAGTGGCCATTATCATGGTAAAGGCCAGGAAAATGGCCGCCGGGCGGGTGAACAGCCCGATGGCGAGCAGCAGGCCGCCGGCAAACTCAGCCAGTGTAGCCATCAGCCCCCAGAACACCGGCCAGGCGGAAATGCCTACGAACTGCATGGCGGAGCCAACACCGGTCCACACTTGCTCGCCCCCGGCGATCTTCTGCCATCCGAAAACGAAAAATAATATGCCGACTCCTGCACGGAGAATTAATAGTCCCAGGTTCCTTGTTTTCGCGTTGTCTAAAATTTGTGCGTTTCCCATAGATAAAATTTTATACAAAAGTAGCGTCATATGACCCCCCGGCTCAATGGATAATTTTTTGTTTCCGTTGCACAATTTTCGCGCGCGCTTCCCCCTAACGTGCTATTCTATCCCCTTTCACACACGCTAATTGAATTTTTATGCTTACTTTTGTGGATTGCCTTTTCATGAGCCGTTTTTTAAGATGGAACTGAGTAAAAGACCAGTAAAAGTCCAATAGATCAACGCGTAGGAATTTGTTATATAACCCTGGCTGATGCAAAAAAAGGTGATCACAGGAATAGCATGTCGCTGCCCCATTTATTAAAATATGTGTACAACAACGGAACCGACGAGGTGATCCGCAGGGGGAAACGCATCTTTGCAACCGGGGGCGTAGAACTGCTGGAAGGCGATCCTGTGCTGCGTTCCGCCTCTTTCCGCGTGAAAAGCGACACGCACGCCAATTATTATAAAGTCACCATCAACAAATACCACGAGCCCGCTACCATGAGCGTGCGCTGCCAATGCCCCTACAACCTCGGCGACATTTGCAGGCACGAAGCGGCGGCCCTCTTCCAGCTCCAGGAAATGCTGGACCGGAATCATTTTGAATCCTTCGAAACGCAATACGACCAGCAGCATACGCTGGTGAAAATGAAATCCATCGATCTTAAAACGATCAAGCTGCTCACTTCCAGCACCATCATGGCCGAAGCCGAACGCATCCTGCGGAAAACGCAGGCCGTGATCAAATCCGCCAAAGACGAGAAAGTGGAAGCCGAGCTGCGGCACGAAGGGAAGAAGTACCCCCTCATCCTCCAAAGGAATGAAGAACGGAACTTCGATACACATTGCACCTGCGACGAGCATGAGCATCCCATTTGCGTGCATAAGACCGCCCTGTTCCTGCAGCTGCTGCATGCGCACGGCCCCTTTTATTTTGACACGCTCCGCAACTGGGACAAAGAAAAGAACAAACTCCTTTCTTCCTACGGCTATACCCTCAGCGACGACCTGAACGGGAAATTTGCCTTTTCGTACCTGAACGGCAAACCTTTCCTGCGCGTGCTGGACCCCACCATTAAAAAAGTGGAAGCCCCGGCCAACGCCAAGCCTGAGCCCGAACCGGAGGAAACCATTACGGCTACACGCCGGCTGGGCGTAGTGCTGAATGCCAACGATACGCTGTTCCCCTACTTCCAGACCGAACTGGTGAGCGGCGACGCCAACGAGGACGAATCAGAGTTCGTATCTCTCGTCAGCAAGCTGGACCTGACCAAGTACGTGGATTTTTACCAGTTCAAAGAAAAAGACCGCGAGCTGATCACCCCCATCCGCAAACTGCAGCATGCGGAGGTGAGCAAGTTCCTCAATAAAAATTCCCCTTTCGCCGGCATCTGGGAAAATATCATGCATGAAAATGAAGACGGCCTGCCCATGGAAACCATGGAACTGATCGTGGATTACATGCACCCGAAGCTCGTAAAACTGTTTCCCGTACTGGCGGAACACCGCCTGGTTTTCCTGCTGAGGGACGGACAGCAGTTCAAAACCAAAAATCTCCAGCTCGTTCAGGTGGAAGGCGAACCGCTGAAACCGTATTTTAAAGCGGACCAGGTGGACGGCCACGTGGAAGTAACCGCCTGGGTGGATATTGAAGGCGAGCCAGTGAACGTTTCCGCCAACCAGTGGGCCAGCCCCATCCTGTTCCTCTACAACGGCGTGATATATACGTTTGCCAATTCGCAGGACAGCATCAGCATCATGCGTTACCAGCAGATGCACGCGTTGAAGGTGCCCAGCAGCGAATGGCAGGACTTCCTCAAGGACGTTATGCTGCCCCTCGGCAAAAACTACCCCGTTCAGTTCGACGCCGCATTGCTCGCCGAAGTGGACGACATTGTGCCGGAAACCCGTGTGTACCTCAAAGAAATGGGCGAAACCTTCGTGATCCAGCCGGGGTTCGCATATCATGGCCATGAAGTAGAGTGGAACGAGGAACCGCGCATTACCGTACAGGAAGGCAATAAAGTGCTGGTGATACACCGTAACAAGGAAGCGGAGAACGCTTTCGTGGCCAAGTTGCGCACCCTGCACACGAACTTTACACATCTCAACAACTATAATTATTTCTATCTCCGCTCCAAAGAAGCGTTGAAGAACAACTGGTTCTTCCTCTTCTTCGATGCCCTGAAAGAAATGGACGTCCGCGTATTTGGCTTCGAGCAGCTGCGCAACTTCCGCTTCAATCCGCAGAAACCCGTTACCAACCTGCAGATCAGCTCCGGCATCGACTGGTTCGACGCGCAGGTGGAAGTGGTGTACGGCGATCAGAAAGTTGGCATCCGCGACATCAAACGCGCGCTGGCCAACAAACAGAACTACGTGCAGCTGGCGGACGGCACACTGGGGCTGCTGCCGGAAGAATGGCTGAAAAAGTATTCCCTCCTCTTCAAAATAGGCGAGGAAAAAGATAAAGGCGCCGGCCTCAAGCTGAGCAAATACAACTTCTCCGTTATAGACGAGCTGTATGAATTCATAGACGACGACGCCATCCTGGTGGAGCTGGACGAAAAGCGCCGCAAGCTGCTGCAGTTCGACGAGATCAGGAACGTGCCGCTGCCGCAGAACGTGAACGCCAACCTGCGCCCTTACCAGGAAAGCGGTTTCCAGTGGCTGAATTACCTGGACGAGGTGAAATGGGGCGGTATCCTCGCCGATGATATGGGTCTTGGTAAGACCGTGCAGGCCCTTACCTTCATCCAGCACTACAAAAACGTGCACGAACACTGTACCATGCTGGTGGTTTGCCCTACCACGCTGATCTATAACTGGGAGAACGAGATCAAGAAATTCACGCCCGGCATTTCCTATCACATTCACCATGGCCCGGCCAGGATGAGGGTTTCCGAGGAATTGCAGGCTTTTGATGTGATCATCACCACCTACGGCACCCTGCGCAGCGATGTGCAGCTGCTGATGAAGATCGATTTCGATTACGTGATACTCGATGAATCGCAGGCGATCAAAAACCCGCAGAGCAAGGTTACCAAAGCCGCGCAGCTGCTCAATACCCGCAACCGTATCGCGCTGAGCGGTACGCCTATGCAGAATAATACGTTCGACATATACGCGCAGATGAACTTCCTGAACCCGGGCATGCTGGGCAGCGTGGACTTTTTCCGCAACGAATTCGCCACGCCTATAGACAAGTTCCAGGACGAAGAAAGGAAAGAACATCTCAAAAAGCTCATCTACCCGTTCATCCTGCGCCGCACCAAGGAGCAGGTGGCGAAAGACCTGCCGGAGAAGATCGAAACGGTGATCTTCTGCGAAATGGACCCCGAGCAAAGGCATATCTACGACGCATACCGCAATACTTACCGCTCCAAGATACTTGGCGTGATAGAAGACCAGGGCATGGAACGCAGCCAGCTCACTATTTTGCAGGGCCTCATGAAGCTGCGCCAGATCTGCGATTCACCCGCCATTCTCAACGAAACGGAAAAATATCCCAACCACTCAGTGAAGCTGCATGAGCTGACCCGCGAAATTTCCGAGAACATCGGGAACCACAAGGTGCTCGTGTTCAGCCAGTTCCTGGGCATGCTGGGCCTCATCCGCGACAGGCTGGCGCACATGAAGATCTCTTACGAGTACTTCGACGGCAGCACCTCCACCATGGACAGGGAAAAAGCGATCCAGAACTTCCAGCAGAACGACGACTGCCGTGTGTTCCTTATTTCTCTCAAGGCTGGCGGCGTGGGTCTTAACCTCACGGCCGCAGATTACGTGTACATCGTGGATCCCTGGTGGAACCCTGCGGTGGAGCAGCAGGCTATCGACCGAACGCACCGTATCGGCCAAACGAAGAACATCTTCGCTTACCGCATGATCTGTAAGGATACCGTGGAAGAGAAAATCCTGGAGCTGCAGGAACGCAAGAAGTCGCTCGTGAAGGATATTATTGCGGACGACAGCGGGTTCATCAAGAAACTCACTAAAGAAGACGTGCTCTACCTCTTCAGCTAATCAGCTTATAACCTACGCCCCGGATATTCACGATCTGGATCCGCGGGTCTTCTTTCAGATACCTTCTCAGCTTGGTGATGAACACGTCCATGCTGCGCGCATTGAAGAAATTATCGTCGCCCCAAAGCTCCTGCAGCACTGCTTTCCGTTCCATCACCTGGTTCCTGTTCCGGCAAAGCCGCATGAGCACTTCCGCTTCGCGGTGGCTGAGAAATTCAGCGTGGTTGTTGCGCGTGAGGGTTTGTTTGGTATAGTTGAATACATACTGCCCGATCTGCACCGTGTCTTCACCGCTTTTCGGCGCCTGCTGGAAACGCCCCAGCAGCGAGCGTATGCGCACGATCAGCTCGTCCATGCTGAAGGGCTTCTTAAGATAATCGTTGCCCCCGGTCTCAAAACCCCTGATCACATCGGCTGTTTGCGATTTGGCGGTGAGGAAAATGATAGGCGTTTGTTTATCGCCTTTCCGCACTTCCTCCGCGAAGCTGAACCCGTCCATCTGCGGCATCATGATGTCCAGCACGATAACGTCCGGCCGGTGTTGCCGGTAAAGCTCCAGGCCTTCACGGCCGTCTTTGGCGCAAAACATGTTGAAGCCGCGGGTCTCCAGGCTGTCTTTCACGATCTGGGCCAGCTGCCATTCATCTTCTATAAGCAATACGCGTGGGTTCATAATCAAAAATCAGGTTAAGGGGATCTCCAGCAGGAATTCGCTGCCTTTGTCCGGTTCGCTTTTCACCCGCACCCAGCCGCCGTGTTTCTCCACGATCTTTTTCACATAGCTGAGCCCCAGCCCGAAACCTTTCACATTATGCAGGTTGCCGGTGGGCACGCGGAAAAATTTCTCGAATATATTGTCCTGGTAGGCATGCGGAATGCCAATGCCATTGTCCTTCACGCTGATCTTGAGCCGGTTCTGCTGCCGGGTGACCATTATGCTGATAGCTGCGGGTTCCGGGGAATATTTAATGGCATTGTCTACCAGGTTGTTGATCGCGTTGGAAAGATGGGTGCCATCCACGTTCACTTCCGCATCGGCCAGCAATGTGTAGGTGAAATCTACTTTCCTGGACGATTTGAGGCGGTGGTTCGTGATGATGTTGCTGATCAGCTCATTGAGGTCCGTCGGTTCGGGGGAAAGCTCGAAATCTTCTTTTTCTTCCGCTGCAATATGCAGCACTTTTTCCACCAGGTCGTTCAGCCGGTGCAGTTCGTTGCGGGAAATATTGAGGTATTGCGCGGTGCGCTGCTGGTCCTGCAGGGCGTTGAAGTGCTGCAGTGCTTCGACAGCGGCAGATACTGTCGCGATGGGCGTTTTCAGCTCATGGGTCATGTTGTTGATGAAGTCGTTCCTGACCTCGGAAAGCCGCTTTTGCCGGAGGATGGTCCTGAGCATATAAGTGAAGCTGAGCACCATCAGCAGCATCAGCACGGCGGAAATAAGGAGGCTCCAGATCATTTTGCCGAGGATGAGCGCCAGCGGGCTTTTGAAGGTGGCGGTCACGAGCAGGTTCTGCACCGGGTTGAAAGGGATGGGCGCCGTCTGCAGCTTATTATGTACGGGAAGAAACAATATGGAATCTTCTCTTTCCAGCCGCATGGTGTCCAGCCTGAAGCCTGTTTGTATCCCGCGCACCAGCAGCTCGTCCGTGTACATGGAGTCCAGCCGGTTGAGCGTAAGCGTCGAATCGAAGAAGCGGTTCAGCACGAGGATGTTGGAGATCCTGCGGGAGAGCGAATCGGCCACCTGCCTGTAATTCGTGTCTGTCGAAATGTTGATCCGGACGGTCTTCCCGTTCTCCGTTATTTCTTCAAAACCTTCTGCGGCAATGCTGTCGCCTATTGAGAGGCTTTTGCGGAGAAAAAAAGCGTTCTGCCCGCGGCGCTTCCACCTGGGCAGGGTTGGGGCGGCATCCACGGCAACACCGCTTAACTGCACGCCGGGGTAAGTTCGGGCGGCTACGGCAGGCATATTTATGGTATGCCCATAACCGAGCAGTTTACCCGCATCGTTGAACTGTTTATTGAAAACAGCCGTACGGAGGGCGTCGTTGATATCCCGGTTGAACTCCTGCAGCCTTATCTGGTAGGCCTGGTAAAGCCAATAACCCTGCAGGGCGAAGATGCCGGCCGTGCAGACGGTTATCAGTATGAGAATATTGCGGATCCTGTTGCGCATCGGGTGTAAATCTATCGCATCTCAGTCAACGGGAGGAAGGGCTTAACACTATTTAACACTAAATAAGATTGCTTAACCCGCCGCCTGCCCGGGATACCTGAATTTTACGAAAAAATCAGAGACATGGAAAAAACCATTTCAGCCCTTGTAATGATTGCGGCGCTTCTGACGGCAAGGAAGGAAACTTCCGCCCAGCAATCCGGTGTGATCGAATACGAAGTAACCTCCCGCATTGAGCCCGGCCAGATGAGGGTCGTATCCTATACTTCGGGGGGAGGCAGAACCGAAGGCGCGCCGGAAGGCATGCCGGATCTTCCGAACCTGATCACCACAAAACAAACCCTCACCTTCTCCGGCGGAAAAGGCAAGCTGGAAGTGGAAGGAGGCGGCGGGCCCAGGATGATGATGATGGCTGCCCCGGTGGGCGGAGTTTCCGCACGCGGCGCCACCGTAGGCGACGGCGGCGGGCGGGGCAATGCCGTGTTCTCACCGGCCCAGGGCGCCCGGGGGGCTACTGCCGGCGCACTGCGCTCCCCTGTCACCAATACAACGTATATTGATCTCGCAAACCGGAAGTACCTGAGCGTAATGGAAGAGCGGAAAGACAGCGTTTTGGAAAATACCTGGTATTCCGAAGAAGAATATAAAGCCACGCCGGACTTTAAAACATCCGGTAAAACGAAGAAGATAGCGGGTTACAGCTGCAAACGCGCTACCGTTAACCAGGGCGACGAGCAGTTTGTGCTCTGGTATACGACTGAAATACCGGTGACCTTCTCGCCTGTGAACGGCGTATTGCCGGAGCTGGGCGTGGTGCTGTCCATAGAAAGCAGTAAACGTTCCTACGTCGCAAAAAAAGTAGAGTTGAAACCCATTCCGGAATCGGAAGTAAGCCTGCCCGCCACTGCGCAGAAGTTGACCGCGGAAGAACTGAAAGAAAAAAGAAGGTCCATCATGGAAAAGTGGCACAACGAACAGTTTAAGAAAATGCAGGAATTACAATAGACAGGACAAACCCCTTTATGCAACAACGTGTACTTTTAACCCTGGTGGCCCTGATAGCCATCGGAACCATTGCCCGGGCACAGCAGAAAGAAAACAAGATCACAGGCAAAATAGCGGATCACTCCAATAAAGAGGCATTGCCGAATGCTGCGGTAGCCTTGCTGGAACGGAAGGATTCGACCGTGTATACCACCGTGGTGGCGGACGCGAAGGGAGCGTTTGTATTTTCCGGCTCCAAGCCGGGAGAATATTTCCTCGTGGTTACCTACATGGGCTTCAAGCAGCTTTCCCGGCGCGTGGATGTGAAAGACACCACAACGCTCATAGATATGGGGACCCTTGCCATGGTCCGCACCGGCCTCAACCTGAACGAGGTGGAGGTGGTGGACCAGATACCGCCTATCCGCATCAAGGAAGATACCATCGAGTTCAATGCGGGGTCCTTTAAAACAAGGGAAAACGCTATGGTGGAGGAATTGCTGAAGAAGCTGCCCGGCGTGCAGGTGGAAAAGGACGGTACCATCAAAGCCAATGGCGAAACGGTAAAAAAAGTGCTGGTAGACGGGAAACCGTTCTTCGGGAACGACCCTAAAATGGCCACCCGGAACCTTCCCGCGGATATCATCGACAAGATACAGGTGATCAACCAGAAAAGCGAGCAGTCCCAGTTCACCGGGATCTCCGACGGGGAAATAGAAAAGACCCTTAACCTGACCGTGAAACAGGACAAGAAAAAAGGCTTCTTCGGGCGGGCAAGCGCCGGGTACGGAACGGACGACCGCTACCAGGCCGGGGCTACCTTCAACCGGTTCCGGGAAACGCAGCAGCTTTCGGTTTTGGGCAGCACCAACAACGTGAACGCGCCGGGTTTTGCCATAGGCGACGTAAGGGGTGGCCAGGGTACCGGCCTCACCAAAAGCTGGAACGGGGGCCTTAATTACAGCGACGAATTCCTGAAAGGCATGCGCTTCAATGCAAGCTATTTTGCGGATAAAAAAGATGCCGAGACCGAAACTTCCAGCGAACGCCAGAACATCTTCCGGCCGGACTCCTCGTCGTATGTCAATAATTTCAACAACACCTTGTCCGACCAGGTGAACCACCGCGTTTTCATGCGGATGGATTACCAGATAGATTCCAGCCATTCCGTGCTGGTAACCCCCATGTTCACTTACGGAACCGGCACCACCACCACGGAATCGTACAGCACCACGCTGAACAATGCGAAGGATACGGTGAACAGCAGCCGCAACCGTACGATGAGCACTTCAAACACTCCCAACTTCAATACATCGGCCCTTTTCAGGAAAAAGTTCGATAAAAAAGGCCGCACGCTCAGCGCCAACCTTACTTTCGGGTTCAACAGCAACGAAAGGGAATCCATCAACGAGTCCTACATCGACTTCCGCGATGGTGCCAGCCAGCGGCTCGATACCGTGAACCAGAAAGTGATACAGGAAAGCGCCAGCCGTAAGGCCGGCATCAGGGTAAGCTATACGGAGCCGGTTTTCCGCGACCGGTACCTGGAGATCAATTATGCATATAATTACAGCTTCAGCTCCAACGACCGGTATACTTACGATAAGTCCAAAACGGGGAATGTGTACGACGTGGCGGTGGACAGCCTCACCAACCTCTTCGAGAACGTATACAGCAACCACCAGGCGGGCCTCAGCCTTATGACGCAGAAGCTGCGCTACAATTACACCCTGGGCGTAAACCTTCAGCAGAACAGCCTGAACAGCGACAACCTCTCCACCGGCAGCAACATCCGCCAGCAAACCTGGAATTTTTCGCCGATGGCCCTGCTGAATTATAACTTCTCGGCTAACAAACGCCTTTCGTTTTCATACCGCGGCCAAACGCAGCAACCTTCGCTGGAGCAGCTGCAGCCGGTGCCCGATATATCCAACCCGCTGCTCGTTACGGAGGGCAACCCGGACCTGAAGCCATCCTTCAACAATGCCGTGATGCTGACCTTCAACGATTACGACCACACCACGATGCGCAGCCTGTTTGCCTCTGTGAGCGGCACCTTTGTCTCGAACAAGATCGTGAACTCCAATACGATCACGAAGGAAGGCATACAGGTCATCAAGCCCATCAACGTGAACGGTACCTACAACCTGAGCGGCTACCTGGTAAATGGATTTGCACTGAACAGGCAACAGAAAACATTCCTGAATTCCAATACCCAGGCCACCTACACCCGCGACATCAGTTTTGTGAACGGAAAAGAAAATGTGACCGGTTCTCTCAATATCAACCAGGGCGTGAATGTGAACTGGGTTTATAAAGAGTTGTTTGACGTAGCGGCGGGCGGAAGCGTGAACTATAACCGGGCGCGTTTTTCAGCGAACCCGGCGAATAACGCGAATTATTTTACCTACACGGCCACGCTGGATTTTAACCTTAACCTGCCTCTGGGGTTTGCCATCGGGGGAGACCTGGATTTTGTGGCCAATACCGGCCGGGGAGAGGGGTATAACAACCAGTTCACGATGGTGAACGGGTTTGTTTCCAAAACGGTCTTCAGTAAAAAACAAGGGTTGCTGAAACTCCAGGCTTTCGACCTGCTGAACCAGAATGTGAGCGTGAACCGCACTGTTAGCGACAACTATATTGAAGACACACGGAGCATGGTGCTGCGGCGTTATTTCATGCTGAGCTTCTCTTATTTCCTGAACCGTTTCGGAGGTAAATCCGCGGCCATGGGAAGGGCAGGCAAAGCCCAGCCGGCTTCCTTCTGAGGTTAACAGGGGTTACAGATCATTGATGACGCGCTTTTTCTGGTGCGCGGACCATTGCTGGGTGATATACACCACGAAGCGGCTGATGGTGAATGTCGGGATGAAATCCAGCCCGGGGAACAGTTCCTCTATCAGGTTGAATACGCCGCCGAATGCGCCGAGCGGCCCGCCGAACATCCTGTAAAAGATGAAGGCCGAGATCGGCGCCCAAACCACATCGCTCACCTCGCCCAGTAACGGCACCGCATAACTGGCCAACCCTATCAGGTCCATCACCAGGCACATCGTTAAACTGGGAGTAATTTTCCTTTCCATACTCACTGGCTTTTGTATATATAATCAAATAACCTACCAAAATGTTACGGGCTTCCGGAAAACATTCCCGGAAGCCCGTTGCCGGATCGCCTGAAATGCTTGTTGGTAAAGGGTTTTAGTACGAACAGCATTGGTCAGGTATTTACCCGGAATATCAAAAAAACGTAGTTCTCCCGCCACTTGCATTTCGCCGGAATTTGAAGTACATTCACCTCCGGTAAATCCGTCACGTTATGGCAACCCATTCTTCCCGCAGAGATGCGATCAAAAAAGTAGCAACTATGGCATTGGCAGGCACAGCCCTTTCCTCACTCACATCCCGCGTTTCCGCGCACGAACAGGCGCTGGACGATAAGCTCAAAGGCAGGATCAGGCACTCCGTATGCGCCTGGTGTTACGGGAGCATTCCCCTGGAAGACCTATGCAAGGCCGCGCAGAATATCGGCATCCAGAGCATAGACCTGGTGAATCCGAAAGACTTCGATGTGCTCAAAAAATATGATCTTACAAGCGCCATGGTGGCCTCCAACAGCAAAGAATGGGGTATTACCCGCGGCTGGAACCGCAAGGAGCATCATGCGCAGCTGATCGAATATTTCAAGCCGATGATAGACGCGACCGCCGCCGCCGGCTTCACCAACCTGATCTGCTTCTCCGGCAACCGCGAAGGGCTGGACGATCAGCAGGGGATAGAGAACTGCGCGGAAGGCCTCAAAAAGATCATCGGCTACGCCGAAAAGAAAAAAGTGACGCTGGTAATGGAGCTGCTCAACAGCAAAGTAGACCATGCCGATTACCAGTGCGACCACACCGCATGGGGCGTGGAGCTTTGCAAAGCGGTAGGCTCAGACAATTTCAAATTACTCTACGACATCTATCATATGCAGATCATGGAGGGCGACGTGATCCGCACCATCCGCGAAAACCAGCAGTATATCGCCCACTATCACACCGGCGGCGTGCCGGGCAGGAACGAGATAGACGAAACGCAGGAGCTGTTCTACCCCGCAATCATGCAGGCCGTGCTGGATACAGGCTTTAAAGGCTTCGTGGCCCAGGAGTTCGTGCCGAAAAGAGAGGACAAGCTGGCTTCCCTGAAACAGGGTGTGCATATCTGCGACGTATGATCATGAGGGCTGCTGGTATTTCCAGTCCTTGCGGAGCATGCCCATCACTACCATGTCCACATACTGGCCGTGCAGCTTCGCGCTCTGGCGGAGAATGCCTTCCTTGGCAAATCCCAGCTTGATGGGGATCTGCGCGCTTTTTTCATTCTGCAGCACGAACCGGATCTCCACCTTATTCAGCCGCATGGCCGAAAAGGCATACCCGATAAGGGTTTTGCAGGATTCCGTGACAATGCCTTTCCCCTGCATTTCCGTTGCGATCCAGTAGCCTATTTCCGCTTTGGAAAGAAGGTGGTCCCAGCCATGGAGATCTATTACCCCGCAAAGCTCCCCGTTGTGCCAGATACCGAAGGCGATGGCGTCCTGTTCGTCCGCTTTCCTTTTCATCAGTTCAATAAACCGCAGGGAATGTTCTTCGGTGGTGTTGTAATCCACCCAGGGCAGGAATTTACGCAGGGTTTTCCGGCATTGGTTGATCAGCAGGAAAAGCTGCGGGGCGTTTTCCGGCTGCAGCTGGCGGAGGATAGTCGTATCGTTTACAGGCAGTTCTAGCATAAAGCAGGCCGGTAAACATATAAAATCTTCCTAAAAACACCAACAGGCAACCTGCCGGAGCAGATTACCTGTTTGGATGTTTGATTATGACGGTACTGTACTACTAACGTTTGGAGATCAGCTGCTGCTTCGTCATGTCCTTGATCACCTGCTGGCTGTAAACTACGGCCATGCGGGCTGCGGAGGAAGGATCGAAGGTTTCCGTTTGCACGGAATATACCAGCTGCCTGTCCTTCAGGTTATAAAGGTTGCTTTCCAGGAAGTATTTCGTGTTGGTCGTGTAATACCCCGGCTCGTAGATCCGGCTGTACATCGAGCTGTAATAAGGCCAGAAGCGGCCATAGTACATCGGGTACGGGCGCATATACCAGTTCCGGCCCGGCACGTAATTCTTTTCCTTGGATTTATCCAGCATCACGATGGTCAGTACCTGGTCTGCATCGGTTTTGCGGAGCCTGTTCATGGCTTTCTGCTCGTTGAGGCCTTTGAGCGCATGCGGGCCCAGCTCGTCGTAAGCCGAAACCGCATTATACCCTCTCTGCTTCAGGGAGGCCACGAATTCTTTTTCCATATTGTTCCTCAGGCTGCCCTCGCGGTCGCTCACCAGCGCCATGACGAGGATCTTCTGATCAGTGTTGATGGAAGCATCAGGTTCCTTCCAGGAAGAAGTAACCTTGGTACTTGAACAGGATGCAAGGAATAACACCAACCCTGAAAGCATCCCTGCGGCTAAAAATCTCATCTTGTTCTTCATTGCTCTAGTGTTTTATATCCTTAAGACGGCAAACGGGGTGCAAAAGATACATGGGGCAACACTATTTAACAGAACTTTTAGGCAACTGTTAAAGGATTGAGAACGGCATCCGGCCGCGATTGGACCGGAGCAAGGCCGGAATAACACCGGGAGGCGATGCAGTAAAAGATGATGGAATAATGCCTGAAACGTGGAGATGAGGCGGGGATGAGGTGGACTTGATGCGGACAAGAGGTTAATTATCAACCTGTTGAAAAACGGGCAAACCTACCTGTAAAAACTCACATAATGTTGACTATCAATCAATTAGTTGAAAAACGGCTAGGTTTTTTCCAGGTTAATTTAATACCAAATACGATTCTCCCTTTCTTAAACCCGACTCCCGTCATTGCGAGGAGCAGCAGGGCCAGGCGGGTGGCGCGACGAAGCAATCCCCCACGTTGACTTGAGGGGACACAATACCGGAGATTGCTTCCTGGCGCTTCCCGCACAATTCGCCGTCGTTTCCCGATGACGTTATTATCAAACGCAAAAAGACCGCTTCTCTGAAGCGGTCTTTTCACTATCGTTGATGGAAAAAATCAGTAATTGATCACCTGTTCTTCGATCTGCTGCGGGATTTCGCGGAACTGGTACAGCTGGTTGCGCAGCTGCGGCTCAAACCCCGCTTCGCGGATCGCTTCCTGGATGCTTTTGTAGGTGAAGCGGTGCGGGGCCCCGGCTGCGCTCACCACGTTCTCCTCGATCATGATGGAGCCGAAATCGTTGGCCCCGGCATGCAGGCAGAGCTGCGCTACAGATTTGCCCACGGTAAGCCAGGATGCCTGGATATTCCTGACATTCGGCAGCATGATGCGGCTCATGGCGATCATGCGGATATACTCCTCCGATGTGGTCATGTTGTGAACGCCGCGGATACGTGCCAGCAGGGTATCCACGTCCTGGAAGGTCCAGGGGATGAAGGCTGTGAAGCCATAGTGCCCTTCGGGTTTTTCGCTCTGTACCTGGCGGATGGCCACCAGGTGCTCAAATCTTTCGAGCACGGTTTCCACGTGGCCGAACATCATGGTGGCAGAAGAAGCTATGTTGAGCTTGTGGGCGGCCCTCATCACGTCCAGCCACTCCTGCGCGCCGCATTTGCCTTTTGAAATAAGGCGGCGTACACGGTCGTTGAGGATCTCCGCGCCGGCGCCGGGCAGGCTGTCCATGCCCGCTTTCTGCAAAGCGCGCAGCACTTCGATATGCGTGCTTTTTTCCAGCTTGGTGATGTGCGCCACTTCCGGGGGGCCCAGGGTGTGGAGGCGAAGCTCGGGATAGAGCGATTTCAGTTCGGAAAAGAGGTCTGTATAGAACTTCAGCCCCAGTTCAGGATGGTGGCCGCCTTGCAGCAGCAGCTGGTCGCCCCCGTATTTGAGGGTCTCGTCTATTTTCACCTTGTATTCTTCGATCCCGGTGATATATGCGTCTTTATGGCCGGGAATACGGTAAAAATTGCAGAATTTACAGTTGGCCGTACATACGTTGGTAGTGTTCACATTCCGGTCAATCTGCCAGGTTACCTTGCCATGCGGCACCTGCTGCTTCCTTAGCTCGTTGGCGATCTCCATCAGTTCCGCCAGCGGTGCATTCTGAAACATAAACACACCTTCCTCCGCTGTCAGAAAACCGAACTCCTGCGCCTTTTTATATAAGTCCTGTAATTGCATCTTGGAAACAAAGGTAGGGTATCCAAAGAATTTATTTTGCCGCTTGTACCAATTAGATGAAGGCGGTTTGACCAGAAATGTTAAATTTAGGTAAACACCGATGCATGGCATCTTTCGATTATGGGAGCTAAAGCTATTTTTCACGTTATTGTCCTGTGCCTGCTGTTTACGACCCCTGCCCTGGCGCAGGAAACCGAGAACACCTCCGAGCCCGAAGCCCGGCTGATCACCCGTTTCCCCTTCAAACAATACTACGGCGGCGTGGTGGTGATCTCCGCCCGGCTCAACAATTTCCCGGACACCCTCCAGTTCCTGCTGGATACCGGCAGCGCCGGCATTTCACTGGACACCACCACCTGCATCAACCTTGGCCTTAAGCTCACCCCGTCGGACAAAGTAGTGAGAGGCCTGGTAGCCAGCAAAAATATCTCCTTCGCCACCGATAACACGCTCCACCTGCCCGGCCTGCAGGTAGACAGCCTGGATTTCCACATCAACAATTACGAGCTGATCAGCCAGGTATACGGCATCCAGATAGACGGCATCATGGGCTACAGCCTGCTGAGCCGGTATATTTTCCAGGTGGATTACGATAAGGAAGAGATACTGATCTGGTCGCATGGCAGCTTCAAATACCCGCGCGGCGGGCATATGCTGCGGCCCAACCTCACTTTCATACCCGTGGTCAATTCCGCGCTGCGCAGTGGCAAGCATAACGTGAACCACCGTTATTATTTCGACACCGGCGCCGGCATGTGCCTGCTGCTGAGCACGCAGTTCGTGAAAGACA
>CBFHAF010000007.1:0-21206 GCA_965653435.1 uncultured Chitinophaga sp. | reverse complement strand
TTCTTACGCCTGGACGCAGACCAGCGGGCCGGTTACCGCCACCATCGCCGCTCCCGCGAGCGCAGGTACTTCCGTAAGCGGCCTTGCACAGGCAGGAACCTACATCTTCCGCATAACGGTTAAAGATAATAACGGACTGACGGATACGGACGACATGGTGGTGACAGTGAACGCCGCTCCCAGCCAGCCGCCTGTGGCGAACGCCGGGAATAATATCTCCATCACCCTGCCCGCTACGCAGGCCACGCTTTCCGGCAGCGGCACCCCCGCATCCGGCAGCACGATAGATTCTTACGCCTGGACGCAAACGGGCGGGCCGGTTACGGCTACCATCGCGGCTCCCGGCAGCGCAGGCACTTCTGTAAGCGGTCTTACGCAGGCAGGCACCTACATATTCCGAATAACGGTTAAAGATAATAACGGGCTGACAGATACGGACGATATGGTTGTTACGGTGAACGCGGCCCCCAGCCAGCCGCCTGTGGCGAATGCCGGGAATAATGTCTCCGTCACCCTGCCCGCCACACAGGCTACGCTTTCCGGCAGCGGCACACCCGCGCAGGGAAGCACGATCGTGCGTTACGCATGGTCCCAGCTGAACGGCCCGGTTACGGCCAATATCCTTGATCCCGCGGAATCGTCCACGGGTATCAGCCAGCTGACAGCTGCCGGTACCTACACTTTCCGCCTTACTGTTACAGATGATAAAGGACTTTCCGCTTCTGACAACGTGGACATCAATGTGCAGGCCGCCCCCAACCAGGCGCCGGAAGCAAATGCAGGCAGCGACAAGGAGGTGGTATTACCGGCCACCGCTGCTTCGCTTGACGGCTCAGCTTCGAGCGATGCAGACGGCTCCATTGCATTATACCGCTGGGCGCAGGTTTCCGGGCCACTCACCGCAACGATCGTGAACAGCCAGGGCGCTACAACCGGCATACAGGGCCTTACCGCCACCGGTACTTATATTTTTGAACTGACCGTAACAGACAACAGGGGCACCACCTCCTCAGACAGGGTTTCGGTGACGGTAAAACCGGCGTTGCCGGTATATGTTACCGCCAATGCCGGTGCAGACAAGGTGCTGGTGCTTCCTGACTCAAGGATCACGCTGGACGGTTCCGGCTCAGCAGGCGTCAATACTACCATTACCAGCTACGCCTGGACGCTGGTAGACGGGAATGTAAACGGCTACATCATTTCAGGGGCCGGCAGCGCGAAACCTTTGCTGACGTTTACCAGGCGCGGCAGGTATATTTTCAGGCTTACAGTGAAAGATGCGGAAGGCAGGGAATCGAGCGATGATGTGATCGTAGATGTAACCGACAACGGCAGCGACAATCATTCCGAAGTGATGCTCAACGTTTATCCCAACCCGGTAACGACCAATCTGCGGGTTGAGATCAACCTGCCCTCTTCCACTTTTGTGACGATCCAGATATTCAGCCTCAGCGGCCGGAAAGAAATGGAACTTTCATTAGGCAACATACAGAACCACCAGCAGTTTATTGACGTGAGCAGCCTGGCAGACGGAATGTATATCATGTATGTAACTGACAATAAGCTCCTGAAGGAATCTAAAAAATTTGTAAAAGCAAATTAAGGAACCTGTTCAGGGATAAGATACAAGGCCATGCAATGCTGCATGGCCTTGTGTTTTAATATAACTATCCGCTTTATAGCTTACATGCGCGTTTGTACCACCGCAAACCTGGATTTGATCTTCAGGAAATGTTTTTCAAACAGCTCGTACGACACATAAGCGATCCCGCAGGTAAGGACCAGGCAGGTAACCGGATATATGATCTCAAACAGGAGGACGTCCGGGCTGCGCCCGAAGAATTTCATGAATGCGATGAGCACCAGCTGGCACACCGGAGTATGGAACAGGTAAATACCGTACGACACCTTGCCAAGCGTTTTGAACAGAGGTTGCTCCAGCCGCAGTATACTGTTCGGCGATACGGCCATCAGCATCAGGTAGCCGAACAGCGCCGCATGAATGAAGTGGTCATAATAATTGTCGCTCAGTGCGGGGATCCTGATCACCGAAAAAACGAACAGGAAGGTCAGCGCCAGCATCACCACCTGGATTCCCTTATGCATTAATATCCCCAGCAGTTTTTTATAGGTTTCCTGATGAAAGAGGATATAGGCGGCAAACATCCCTGTACCGAACAGTTCGAGCTTGTCGAACAGCAGCAGGTAGTTAATGCCGAACAGCTCGGGTGTGGTGAGTGACGGGAAGAAGTAAGGCAATACGACACAGAGTGTTTTGCTGAGGAATCCTATTCCCAGCATAAGCATGAACAACGTTTTGAGCCGGTTCCCGAACGCAATGATGAGCAGGGGCCATACGAGGTAGAACTGTTCTTCGATGCAAACGGACCACGATATTTCCACGATCCCTTTATTGTACGGGAAAAACGCAAGCTGGATATTTACTGCAAACAGCAGCAGGAATATGAGATTGGTCGCTACCGTGGCTGCGCTGTAATCAGGCGCAACATTTAAAAGATGTAATACATAAGGGGCGAGGAACACCATGCCGATACCGAATGCGAGGTACAGCGGCCAGATCCTGAGTATCCTGCGGATGTAAAAGTTCCGGAGGTTGAGGCCGCCGGTGTCCTGGCGTTCTTTCAGCAAAAGATAGCTGATCAGGAAGCCGCTGAGCACGAAAAAAAGGTTTACGCCCATGCGCCCGGTTTCTTCCAGGGCAGGGTTGAGGAATTTCCAGGCATCCAGGCCGTTCTGCTCCTTAAAAAATTGCCCGTGATGCAATACAACCAGGAAGGCGGCTATAAACCGTATAGCATCCAGGTTCTTAAAATATACTCTCATGTATCTTTATCTTTTCCTGTTTATCAATTCCTTTGATACTGCAACATCCATTCATATATGCTATGAACGCCGTCTGGTTTGGTTCTCGGATCATACAGCGTTCTCCAGGAATGATGAGCGAAGCCGTCGATGATGGTCATTTTGGCCAGCCCGGGCTTATGGCGGTTGGTGCTGTCCGCATAACGTCTTGCATCTTCCATGAAACGGGCTTCCCTGGAGCCTGCAATGTACCAGCAATGTGTATTGCTTTTGGCAACATTGCCGAACTGGCCCAGGTTTTTCTTATCTATTGCCGACGGGGACATCGGTACTGCAGCGGCGATCCGCCCGGCAATGGCTGCGGATTCCGTTAATGCCATCACTACGGCCCAGCCGCCTGCGCTGTAACCTGTCAGGTAGATCCTGCTGCGGTCTACCCGGTAACGTTTTTCCAGGTCGTTGAGCACCGTTTCTATTTCGGCCGGTTTTAAACCCCAGCTGGGTGCCTGCGGGGCCACTACGATGAACTGGTACATTTTCCCGTCCGCAGGATTGCGGGCCTGCATTTTCAGCCCGTTGTTTATCCAGTAAGGGATGCCATCTATCAGCAGCCTTTGCAGATCGCTGCCGGATTTGCTTTTCCCGTGCAGGCAAACGATCAGCGGATATTTTTTCCCGGAACGCTGGTAGTCGTCCGGCAGGTGCACCAGGGCCCCCAGTTTCGTGCGCTGTGTAAGCGGGATCCTGATACTGTCCATGTTGCGCTGGCCTGCTGCCAAAAGCGGCGCCAGCATACTGCCCATAAAAAATATAAGCAGGATGTTCTTTGATATGTTCATATTAGAAATGCTACTTAGCGTTAATGACGTCTTCCAGCTTCACCCCGATGATCTCTTCCACTTCCAGTTTGGAAACGGCGATATCTCTTTCCAGCGTGATGATACGGGCCTGGCCGTCTTTATATCTTTTAGACGCAAGATTGTATTCCTCGTAGGTGATGCTGCTGGACGAATATTTGGCTTCAGCCTGCTCAAATGCAGCCTGGTCTTCGTCGGTAGATTCCCGTTGCAGTTCCAGCAACGCCCTGTTTTTCATGTAGTCCCGGTATTTGGCGAGAACCATTGCCGTGATCTGGCGGCGTGCCATTTCCTGCTGCGCAGTGGCAATGTCCAGGTTCCGGCGGGCAATCTTTACATCGGCCCCTTTGCCGACCAGGGAACCCAGGGGAACGTTGATGCCGACGTTCCACAGCGGGTAATACAGCTGGGTACCGAGCGCGTTCTGATCCACGATCTTCAGGGTAACGGCGTTGAGGTTCGCGCTGGCCGTCACGTAATTCAGCCAGGATGCACCGGCTTTATTCAGTTCAGACACAGTTTTGGCCCTTTCATAATCCCGTACTTTTATTGCGGGGTTGGCCAATGCCAGCTCTATCAGCCGGGCTTCGATGGAGGGTGTGCCTGCCGCCGGCTTTGGAGCCTGGGTTTGAGCGAAAATAGGCAGGGAACATAACAAGAATGCCAGTACGATGATACTATTTTTCATGAGTTGCTGTTTTTTCAGGTTGTTTTATGTGTTGTTTTGTTTCAAAATTTCCCATGTTAATAATGATGGCCATTGCGCTGTAAAAGAACAGGCTTCCGGGCATCTGCCCGATGGCCACCTGGGCATAGTTCGCCACTATATACGAATACAGGCTGGCCACGATACCCAGGTAAAGCAGCCTGTAATCATTATTCGAGCTCCGGTAATAATTCCGGACGCCCATATATAATACTATAAAATAGATCAGGCAGGTCAGCAACAGGCCGGTATAGCCCGTTTCTATCGCCGTACGCAGGTAACCGCTGTCCGGCGGGAAACCCGCAAGCGGATGGCCGGGATTGTATTCAAGTCCGAGTACGCCGCTGGTGCATACGCCTCCGCCGAGCGGATGGTCCAGGATGTAAGGTTGAATCTTTGCGCGGTTTTCATCCCGTACGTTTAACGACTCGTCGTTGGCGAACTGGAATGTGGACCTGATCCTGTTGATGGTGCCGTTGCCGTAAAAAGGCCCGAATACGAGCGTGCAGAACAGCATCAGGAAACCTACGGCAAACAGCATCGTCCTTTTGTTGGTGATGGTCATCAGCACATATACGGATAAGCCGGAAGGGATCATAAAAAACGCCGTCCGGGTTCCGGAATACGCCATGCCGAGGCTCATCAGGATGATCCCCAGGCCGAGCAGCACGCGGTACTGTTTGTTGACCGTATTGAGCAGCAGGATAACGCAGAACACAATGGTATTGGCCATAAGGATGCCATAGGCGGTGGGGTCGGAGAGGAAAGAGAATTTCCTGAAATCGCCGCCCTGGAAGTACAGCTTATACCTGATCGGGTCCGACATTACCCAGTTATGCTCAAAGGCCAGTAAGCCATGCCATTGCTGGAAGCAGCCATATGCTCCCGCCAGTACCGACAATATCACCCAGAGCTTTATATAATCTATAACATCCTGCCTTGTTTTGAAGATATGCAGGCCGATAAAATAGATCATCAGGAAGTTGAAGAACTTGCGCATGGTAAAGATCCATCCCTGTACCGAATCCATGGAAGGATTGAAGAGCTGGACGAGCAAAAAGCCGATATACACCAGGTAGATGTAAGTAATGGCGTTGCCGGAGTATAACCACAGGCGTTCTTTCTGCACGGATTTTTTCAGGTAAATACCAAGAAAGGTCACCCCGATAAGTATGTCCACCGCGATGCCCATCGGTATCGCATCGTTTGTGATCCGTTTGATGTAAAACACAAAGAAGCCGATAACGGTGGTAAGGAAAAAACCGAGCTTGGTATTGAACAGGCAGATGCAGACGGCCGTTGCGCCAAGCAATCCGCCGATGATCCCGAAACCGATCAGTTCGTTCAGATTTACCAGAAAACCGATGGCAACCGCGCTGAGTATCATCAACAGGTACATTATGGGCCTGTTCAGGAACTTCGCGCCGCCGAAGGCATTTTCGTTATTGATTGTCAGTTTGGCCATCTGTCAGGATTCAGAAGAATATTGTTTTAAGGAACAGGAAGATCATAGTGAAAGCCAGGAAAGCTGTTACCATGGCTGCCATGATCTTGTCGTCGGAAAATTTATCGTTCTCTTTCATACGTTGTCAGTTTAGTTTATTCAAAGCAGTGAATTTCTCTCCGAGTGTTGCGATGCAGTTTTCCCAGGTATGGGACAATGCGAATTGTTTTCTTTGCTCCGGCAGGTTGCCCGCTGTATTCTGTTCGCCCAGCGCCGCATCGATCGCCTTTTCATATGAGTCCTGCCCGTTGCAGAGGTACACATAATTTTCAAACATGCGCATAGCTTCCGTATCGGTCGCCACCACCGGTTTGCCAAAGAAAAGGTATTCATCGATCTTCCGCGGGTAATTCCCGATGGTCATTTCGTTGATGGCCTGGGGATTGAGGCATACATCGAACTGGCTGATGTAATCTCCCAGCATGCTGGCGGGCTTGCTGCCGAGGAAGTGGACGTTCGGCAGCTGGTGGAGCCTGCTTGCGGCGAACGTTGCGTCTTCCGGGCCCACGAGCACAAAGCTGTATGCGGGCTTGGCCAGGGCAACCTGTTCTATCAGGCCGGCATCCAGCCTGCTGGAGATCAGAGCGCCTACATACCCGATCAGCGGGCGTGGTATCTGCCGGAGATCTTCCGGCATTGCGGGCGGAACAGCCGGAACCGTTCCGAATTCGCAGCCCTGGCCTATGTCGTACGAGTGAATATTGTATTCCCTGGCATACCTGGCAAGGTAAGCGGAGTTTGCTGCCACCATGGTCGCCTTGGCCATCAGCTGCTTTTCAAGCCGCACGCCATGCCGTTTGAAATAAGGCTGGCTGGTGAGGTTATCCCTGATATAATAGATCGTTCCGGTAACGCCGTTCAACAATTCAGGCAGGTAAAAGGCCCTGAAAAAATCGTTGTCGATAAAAAGGAGCGGCTCGTTGAAACCAAGCCTGGCCGCAGCGCTGTTGATCTCACGCGCCAGGCGTTTGTTATTCATCCGGTTCAGCAGGTCGAACAGGAAAGGAACGGGCACCTTGTTGATGGATTCAAGCACGGTGCGGGGGTCCAGCGTGTACAGCGAGCTGTTCACCATCCGGAGGTCTGTTGTTTCGCCTTTCAGGCTGCTTTTCCTTCTTTTCGTTTTAGCATCATTCCCCGCGCGCAGGGCGGTGATCCGGTCCAGTGCCCTGTTCACATACAGGACCTTGTTATGACGGGAAAGCTCCAGCGCCATATTCTTGCAATTGCTGCCGATCTCGATATCCCAGGGCTGCAGGCCGACGATAATGATATGACGGTTCCTGATCATTTTGCGCCGAGTTTAAGGGTTAAACGTTGTTTCAGGATGAGGAACATCTCGGGATAGAACCTGAACATATATTTCAAGGTGTTCAGCGGGTTTATCTTCAGCTTGCGGATCAGTATCACCTGGGTGATAATGAGGCAGACGCCGTAAGACAACATGCTGCCGTATGCTGCGCCCATTACGCCGGTAAGGCGGCTGAGCGTTATGCAGCTTACGATATTGAAGGCGGCCGTAAAAGTGATGACGAAAAAATTCACCTTTGGCAGGCCGATAGAATCCATGATAGTGCCGAACTGTTTTATGAAAGGAAGAAATAGGCCGTAAAAAATGGTGACCTGCAGGATGGCCGCGGCTTCCTGGTATTCTTTTCCGGCAATGATGGTGAGCATCAGCCTGGGAAGCAGCATGATGACGAGGCTGACAGGTACAGCCAATGCCAGGATGACGCCCACCGCTTTTTCATAATAATATTTAACGCCCTCAAGGTTCCCTGATTCCATCATCCGGGCGCTTTTGGGAAAAAGGATATCGCCCAGCACCTGGGAAGGCACATCCACCAGGTTGGAAATGCGTATGCAAACGCCATACAGCGCCACTGCAGAGGTAGAGACCATGGAGGCCACCACGATCTGGTCGGTATTCCTGAAAATGCTGGAACTGATATTGGTACCGAACACGTATTTGCCGAAATGCCAGAGTTTCTTTACCCAGGTCCGCGAAAGGTTCATGCCGGTATGGAGGAACTTGCGTGCAAAACCAAAGGATAATATAGTTCCACCCGCAATGCCCGCATTATAATACCACACGAGGTTCACCAGGCTGATCTCACGGGTGGCCAGCAGGTGCAGCACGATCAGTGAAAAGGACAATCCCTGCCGCAGGCTGTAGGCCCAGAAGATACCCCTGAAATCTGCATGGGCATTTTGCAGCCATTCAAAATGGGAGAAGGGTATAAGCAGCAGCAGGCCGGGTAAAAAGATGTAAATGATCTGCGACAGCTCCGGGGCGTTCAGCATGGCGCCGGCAGGATAAATGAAGGCGGCGAGCAATGCGGCGATCAGCAGGGTGACTGCAATATTTATGGCAAGAGCGGCCGATTGGATGCCGGCATGTTCTGCGTGGTCGTGGCTGTTGATGTATTTGATCACCGCGTTTTTGATCAGCGACTGCCTGATGATTTCTATGATACCTGAAAAGAGCAGGAATAAGTTCCAGACGCCCATTTCGGATTTGGTGAGGGAACGGGTGAGCACCAAAACGCTGCCGATGCCGAAAAGCAATACGGCGGCTTTCTGCAATCCGCTGTAAACGCCGGATCTCAGCCAGTAGGTGTATTTTGGTTCGCTCATTTTATTTGTTTCCATCTAAAATTTAAATCAATTCGTTGCGGCTTTTACATCGGGCCTTTCGAGGCTGTAAAGCCACCACAATCCCGCCCGCATGGCCAGCTGGTACATCAGCACCGGTATTGTAACGGCAAACACGAGGCATACGACCAGCAGCGCCGGAAGATAGGTGACGCCCAGCACTTTCACCATTACCATACGAACGGCTGAGGCCACCAATACGTGCGAAACGTAGATGTAAAGGGAATGATAACCCGCCACCCTCAGCAGCTTGAGGCAATCGTACCGCTGGAGGATGAAGGAAACGCAGATCATAAACCCGCAACCGCAAAGTGCAATAAGACCGAAAAGAAGCGGTTGGTGCTCTTCCACATACAAGGTGCTGTTGTGCCCGAGGTTAGCGAGCAGGAAATATGCCTGCCCGGCTGCAAAAAAGGGCAGCAGCCCCAGCATAAGGCCCCAGGAACTGAACAGCTTGAAATTCCTGCTGTCCAGGATCTTGTCTGCTACCAGTTCGCCTATTGCAAAGAAAATATAATAATGCAGTATGTCGTAAACAAACCCGAGATCGATATGCCGTACCGCCACATAGCTGGAAGCCAGGTACATTGCGGCCCCCAGCAGCAGCTGCTGCCAGATGCCGAAGCGGAGCTTCTCCCGCATGATGATATACAGCACCGTGACGTTGAAAAGGGCGTACAGGTACCAGAACTGGTCTATCCGCCTCGGGAAGGCCAGGATATAGGCGTAGTCCGCCAGCCCCCGGTCTGCATTCACATAACCGCTCAGCAGTATCTGTATGGTGATCTGCAGTGTGGACCACAGGAGGTAAGGCCACAGCAGGATATTCACTTTGTTCAGGATCAGCCCCTTCATTTTTCTTTTGGCCAGGCTTTTGGCAATAAAAACGCCGGAAAGGATAAAGAACAGCGGCATCCTGAAGCTGTAGAAAATGATGTTCGCATTTTCCAGCCACTGGAATTTCGCGGCATCCACGCCTGAGCGTGAAATGCCTTCAAAAATATGACGGTACAGCACCAGAATGATGGCAATCCCCCGCGCGTAATCTATCCAGGCGAGCCGGTTGTTCTGTACTGTTAATCCTGGCAGCTGCCTGCTCATCAGATGTCAATGTTTTCGTGTTCAACCATGTTCAGCACTGCGCCGCTGAACTTCCCGTTGAGGCTGGCGAGGAACTCGATGCTTTCCTTGTCCGTCTGCTTCACGCTCGATTTGGCGGATACCACCGCGATGATGGTCTCTGCGTATTTCATCAGTTCCTTGGTGTCCGACCGTTTGTTGAGCGGGGCGCCTTCCATGATAATGAAATCGTACCTGGCCTTGAGTATGTCCATATGGTCCAGCAGGTTGCCTGGTTTCAGTATCTCATCCGGCGTGTATTCTCCTCCCTGGCTGCCGATAATGTCCACATTGGGAATGCCGGTTGCGCTGATAAGCGACTGCAGCTGGTTTTCCAGCGCAGCGGTCTTAACGGTATGGAATTCCTCCAGTGTAGGCGCTGCTTCGAACTGCTGGGTGAGGGTGTTGTGGGGGAAATGTGTGTCGATGATCAGCACTTTTTTATGGCTGAGGCTCAGGCTGTGGGCAAGCGCCACGATGATGGTGGATTTGCCTTCGCCCGGCCTTGCGCTGGTGAAGAGGAACACCTGCTTGCCGCTGTTGTCTATCTCATAACGCAGCTTGCGGAGCAGCTGGCGGAATACTGCGTTGGCATCTTTCGGGCTTTCTTCCTGGAAGATGTTCTCGAAGGTGATCTTTTTCAGGTTGATGTTGTTCACCACGCCCAGCAGGCGCAGGTCCGTTATCCGCTGGAACTGCGACGGCGTTTTGATGGACAGGTCGATATATTCCATGAAGATGATCACGATACAGCAGAATACGAACATGGACATGCCGGAGAGCGCAAGAATGATCAGCCGCTTGGAAGGTTCAGGCTCTACGGCAGGCTGGCCGTACAGCAGCTGGCGGAAGTTGTCCATCGGCGCGATCTTGTTATTCAGCGCGGCGTCGTATCGGCTCTTCACTGCTTCATACTCCTGCTGCGCCAGTTCCACTTCTTTCTGCAGGGCCAGGTTATTCGCATTCCTTGAGGCAGCTGCGCCAATGCTGGAGTTCAGCTGGCGGATCTTTTGCTCATAGTCCTGGATGTTCCTTTCCGCACTTTTGATCTGCAGCTCCAGTTCGCTCTTTTTCTGGTTGAGGTCCGCCTGCGAAGTACCGGATGAAACCGGTGAAGACGACGCGAGGGACATCAGTTTGTTCTTGTATTCCGTTTTTTTCTGCTGGTATTTATTATACAGCTCGGTGTTATTGGAACCCTTGGATACATATTCGTTGTATGCATCGTTCATCTGCGCTTTGGCGGTGCTCAGCTCGCTGTTCAGGGCCTTGGCGGCAGATGCGTTCTGGGTGGATGTTTTTTCGATCTCCGACAGCTTGCCGCTAAGCTGCTGCAAGGCCAGTACGCCGCTGTTGTAGATGCTTTTTTCATCTGCCAGGCGGTTCTCGAAATTGCTCACCTGCTCCAGCTTGCTGGAACTTTCAACGGATACGTCCATAGTACCCATTGTTTTGATATTGCCGATCTTAAGGTCCAGCTCTTCTCTTTTCTGATCTACCAGCTTTTTCAGCGTCTCTATGTTATGCACGGTCTGCTGGTTGCGGGAAGATTCATGGTTCCTGAAAAATTCGGTCACGATCTGGTTCACGATATAGGCGGACAGGTCGGGGTTCACGGAACGGTAAGTAACGTCGATAAAATCCGTGCGCTGAACCCTGCCGATATAGAGCACATAACGGAGCGTCTCGATATCGTATTTAAAGAGCCTCAGCAGCTCCAGTATTTTTCTGTCCTCAGCATCGTAAGAGCTGAGCGGTGTTTCCTCGTTGTATTTTTTGGTCAGCACTTCGATCACCTTCGCCTTGTTCATCATCCTGAACGCCTCGCTCTTTTTCTGTTCCTCGGTAAGATGCCTGAACTCTTTTCCCGGGTTCTGCAGGTCGTGCAGCAGCAGGCTGTAGGCAGTCATGCTTAACACGCGCGGGGACTTCAGTGATTCGATGACGTTGCTGAACTTGGAATCTATTTCATAGATGTTAAAGCTCTCGTCTTTCAGCTTCACCTGTTCGGTGCTGGTAAATCCCGTCGCAATCTGTGCGGTGGATTTGTAAAGCATTTCCTGTTTCATGGTAAGCAGAAAAGCGGCAACTACGGCCATCAGTGTGCCGATCAGGATCAGCCACTTTCTCTTCATCAATGCTTTAAACAAATAAATCAGATCCATATTCTCTCTTTCATTAAAGTGTAAAATAATTTAATCTGAGTAGCCCGAAAAAATCCGGTATTGAGCCGGATTTTTTCGGTAACAAACCTTAAATCTCGTGAGGCGCGCTACTTGCTCTTAACTAGTTTTATGGTTTTAACCACTTTATTTCCATCCATCAGGCTCAGTACACACAATCCGCCGGGGATAGCCTGCGCTCCGAGATCGAGCGTAACCCTGTGGTTGCCTGCAGGCAGCTTGCCAAGCATCTTCGTGTACAGTACCCTTCCGCTAACATCAGATACGTTGATCATGATGTTCTGGTTGGATTTGCCGTTTGAAACCACATCCAGGTTCACGGTATTTACGAACGGATTCGGGTAGGCCCTGGTCAGTTCCAGATTGGTAGCGGCCAGTGTGGCGTTCTCCGTGTTGAAGTTGCCTTTTGCCATTACCAGCGACGGATCGATCTCGCTTCCTTCCGGAGTGTAAGACTGGATCACCAGCGCGCCGATGTAACCGTAGATGGATGTACCGCCTGCTGCTACAGAGATCACTACTTCACCGTTCTGGTCGGGCGATATGTCGTTGATCTGCGTGGTCTGGTTGATGTTATAACCAGCATTCAGCGATACAGTAGTGTTTCCGATGGTGTAGTTGGAGGTTCTGTCTCCGCTGCCATCGCGGCTTGCAAAGAATACGAAGTTGTATTTCTTGGCAAGGTTGAGCCCTTTGATCTTCAGCTCTGCCGTCTGCCCGATGTCCACCCAATAGGTGCTGCTGATAACATTATCCGGGTAGATGCCGGAGTTGTTGCCGGTGTTCATGCCGAACGGATTATCGCCGGTGAAGGCTTTCTGGATAACCATGGTCATGCCAGTGTTATCATTGTTGTCATCTTTCAGGTTCGGGAATTCAAGACCCTGGGCAGGAGCGGAGTTGGTATTGTTCCACGGCGTGCCTGCGGGGTTGAACACGTTCATGTTGATGTACACCGCATTGCGGAAAGTGGCGGCAGATGCTACATTGCTGAAGTCTGACTGAACTCCGCTCTTCAGCGCCCTTACTTTGTAGTAGTAGCGTGAATCCACTGCGAGGCCGTTGTCCGTGTAGGAGGTAACGTTGTTGCCTACAGAGCCCAGCAGGCTGAAGCTGCTGTTGTCGGTTGAACGCCATACTTCAAAACCGGTCTCGTTGTTGGAGTTGTCCATCCAGGTAAGCTGGATGCTGGTCTTGGATTTGGCCTGTGCTTTGGCATTGGCCGGCGCCAGCGGGGTGCCGTCGTCCAGGTAATATTGCAGCACGATGGCGTTGATGTAACCGTATTGTGCGCCGGTGGCTTTGTGCACGGTGAACTCTATGTTGCCGGAAGCGTCTGCGGCGATGCCGTTGATCTTAACTGTGTTGGTGCTGTTGTTGGCAGCATTCAGCGTCACAGAAGATGCGCCTACGGTGAACACGGTGTTCTTGTTGTCGTTGCCCTGGCGGCTGTTGAAGAATGTGATGTTGTAGCGGTAATTGGCCGGCAGGTTGGAAAGCCTGATCCTTCTCGGGGTAGCTTCGCTGGTGTAATAGTTGGTAGCTATCACATTGTCGGGATATACGCCAGAGTTGTTTCCGGTGGTGGCGCCTACGGCGTTTGTGCCGGTGAAGCCGTCCAGCAGCTGGATCCTGATGCCGCTCAGCGTACCGGTCTCATCTGCCAGGTTGGCGATGGCCGCGTTGGCGCCGGGGTAGCTGTTGAAGTTGTTCCACGGTGCATCTGCAGAGGGCGACTGGTTGAAGTTCACATACACAGAGGTGATGTTCTTGTCACGGATCTGGATGGTGAACGTCCTGGTAGTGCTGCCGCCCTGGTTGTCTGTAGCTACCACGTTGATGTTGGCGTATTTGCCCACATCCCCTGCGGCAGGCGTGATGCTGATGCTGCCTGTACCGTCGCCGTTATCTGTCAGATGGGCGAAAGAGGGCAGGTTGGTGGATTTCAGGGTGAGAACGTCGCCCGCGTCATCCTTGGCCAGCAGGTTGATCGTAAACGTTTCGTTGTTTTTGATCAGTACATTGGCGATGCTGTCCAGTTTCGGATTGTTGTTGCCGGTCTGGATGCCCAGGGTATCGGTGTACGCTGAAGCACCGTGGCCGTTGATGGCCCTTACGGCATAGAAGTATTGTTTGTTCGCCTTGGCTGAGGTATCCAGGTAACTTGCCGCATTGGCATTACCCAGCGCCGTGTTCAGCAGGGTGAATGGTCCCGCTGCCGTGGTGGCGGAGCGGTATACTTCGTATGCGGTTTCATTGAACGCTACGTCTTTCCAGGTTACGTTCACGCCATTGCTGGTGGAAGCAAGCGCCAGGTTGGTCGGTTTCGCGGGTGCGTTGCCGTCGTCGTAGTTCACCTGTATCACCAGGGCGTTGAGGTAAGAGTATACGGAACCGGTGCCGTTCTTCAGGTTCACCACGATCTCGTTGTTGGCGTCGGGTGAAATGTTGTTGATGGAAACGGTGTTCGTTTTGTTATTGGCAGTCTGGAGAGACACAGTGGTGGCGCCAACGGTGTAGTTGGTCATCCTGTTGTCGCTCACATCGCCGCGTGCGCCGAAGAATGTAAGGTTGTATTTGCTGGTGCTGTTAAGGCCAACCAGCTTGAAGGTCTGCTGCGTGGTGTTGGACCAGTAAGCAGTTTTCATCACATTGTCCGGGTACACGCCGGAGTTGTTGCCGGTGGTGGTGCCGAAGTAGTTGGAACCGTTGCCCAGTGCCTGCCATGCGCTCACGATGCTGAGGCCAACCGTGGTAGCCACGTTGTTGTGGTCTTTCAGGTTTGCAAACAGGTCGTTCTGAACAGGCTGCTTGTTGGTGTTGTTCCACGGTGCGGCAGCAGGGTAGGAGCCGTCGGTGAAGTTCACATAGATCGTGCGGCTCGGGTTTACGTCATTCACGGTGATGGTGAATGTTTTGCTGTCGATGCCGCCGCGGCCGTCGTTTGCTTCAACGGTTACGGTATAGCTGCCCGCGTCGATAAAGGTCGGCGCTACGTTGATCTGGGCGCTGTTGCCGTTCGGGGTCAGCGTGGCGAAGCCAGGCAGGCCCTGTGCGCTCCAGGTTACGGTTTCACCGGCGTTGCTGTCGGTAGCGGTAAGGTTTACAGCCTGAGAAGCGTTCTCATTAACCGTTACGTTAGACACTGCGCCGATCACCGGGCTGTAGTTGTCGTTCACCGTGAGGTTAAACGAGGTGGACGCGCTGCCGCCATGCTGGTCTGCCGCTGTAACGGTGATATTGTTATATACGCCTTCATGCGCCATGGTGGGGTTGAAGGTGAGCGTGGCTGTGCCGGCTGATGTGCTGAAGCTGCCGAATGCCGCGGGTACGTTAGCTGAAGTGATGGTCAGGTTTTCACCGTCCGCATCGGTAGCGGTCAGGTTCAGTACCAGCTGGGTGCCATACCTTACAGAACGGTTCGCCAGCTGCGTGATCACCGGTACGTTGTTCAGGGTAGCGGTGCCGGCTGTGTTGCTGAATACGGAGCTGCCGCCTTCGTTCTTAGCCAGTACTTTATAGAAATACTGAACGTTCGCAAACAACGCGGTATCGGTGAAGGTGCCCTGTGCGGTTGCATTGGCGCCTACGGTCGTAAACAGCTTGAAGTTATTGGCATCGTTCACGGAACGGTGGATCTCGAACTGGGTTTCGTTATTGGCATTGTCTGCCCAGGTGAGCTGGATCCTGCTGGAGCTCAGCGCTGTGGCCACAAGGGTGGAAGGCGCTGCAGGTGCAGGAGGCATGGCCAGGGTGGTGGCAAACATCTTCTTGTTCACGAACACGCTGTCGGGAATAACACGTTTGGTGATGCCGGGGCCCGCATACCGGGTGGTAAGGGACTGGCTGCCGTTCTTCGCGAAGAATGTTACATGGAACGGATATCTGCCCGCAGTGAGCGTTTTGATACCGGACCTTTCAGTGGCGTTCTGCACGAAGTTGTTATTCACTACCAGGTTGGACTCGTTGAACTCGCCGATATACAGCTTGCTGCCGTCGTCGGACGTGGTATAGAAGGTATAGACTCCCGTAGTGGCGATATTGATATAGCCGGAGAACTTCAGGGCAAAATAATCATCCCTGTCCCTTACGCCCAGCGATACGTTCGGTGTAAGACCGGTTACGACAGGGGTAATGGAATTGAAGTCCGGCAATGAATTCTGCGAAGTGGGGATAGCGTACACACCGTAATGGAGCGCACCGCTTTCTGACGGGCTGAAGCCTGAGCCGCCGTACTTGTTGATGGCCTGGATGCGGTAGTAGTAAGTGGTCTGCGCAGTCAGGTTGCTGTCCAGGTAAGATACCTTGTTGGCGCCGGTAGTGGCGATGATGGTATACTCGCCGGACTGGCTGGTGGAACGGTAGATCTCAAAACCGCTTTCGTTATTGCTGCTGTCTGCCCAGGTGAGCTGGATCTTGTTGTAAGACAGTGCTGTAGCGAGGATGTTGCCGGGTGCTTTGGGAACCGGGCCTGCGGGTGTGATAACGTCCCTGAAGTATTCAGCGGGTATCACCTGTGCGCTGGTCACGCCGTGCGCGGTGTTCTTCCAGGACACGGTGCAGCTTTCGCCGCCGCCCTGTTCGAAGAACGCAACGGCAATTTTGTGCATGCCCGCGGTGAGGGTGATGGTGCCCTCACGGCTCTGTGAGCCGTGCAGCCCGTCGTTATTTACCAACGGTGTGGCGCTGGCGTTATAATCCGTATCGATCCACAGTTTGCTGCCATCATCTGAAGTGGTGATGAAGGTATAGCTGCCTGTTACGGGGATGCGGATCATGCCTTCCCAAACGATACCGAAGTTGTCGTTCTGGTTCTTCACGCTGATGTCTACGGTGGGAGAATTACCGGTCTTGACAGGCGTGAGGTTGTTGAAGTTCGGCAGTGTTGACCAGGTACCGTTGTATACCCTGTAGTTGAGACCGTTGGCCTGGGCCTTGCTGCTTACCTGGTTGCTCCTGGGGGAGATATTACCGGCAAGGTCGCGGGCTTTTACCACGAAGGTGTAAAGAGAATCTTTGTTCAGGTTGAATACAGTGAACTCTGATTCATCCGGTTCTACGGTGTAGGACTTGATGCCGTTCACGAAAATGTCATACTTGAAGATGCCCACATCGTCGAAGGAGGGGCCCCATGACAGTGATACGGAAGAAGCGCTGGTGCCGGTGATCTTCAGATTGGTGGGAGCAGTGGGCGCGATCGCATCCACCTGTGTGGTAGCGGTAGCTTCGTTGCTCAGCGTAGCGGCGGCTGTATTGTTCACAGCCCTCAGCACGTAGTAATATTTCGTATTGGGAGCCAGCCCTTCGTTGGTGAAGGTAGTGGCATTGGGAGCGGTTATTTTCACCAGTTCGTACGGACCGCCTGCGGCGCCGGAACGGTATATCTCGTAGCCGGTTTCATTGTAAACGGCGTTGGGGTTATCCGTCCAGTCGAGCGTGATGGCTACTTTCGAGATAGCGGTTGCGGTGAGCCCTGAAGCAGGAGCCGGCGGGTTCGGGCCGTTTGCCGGTATTACCGTGAAAGGAGCGGAGAATGCGCTGGAGCAACCGAACTGTTCGGTCACTTTTGCCTGGTATTGGCCGGTGGTGGAAGCAGTGAGCGTTCTGCCGGTACCGAGTGTTTCGGTAGAACCTACTTTCTGCCAGAGGTAAGAAGTATAACCTTCAGGCAGGCTCAGGGTAACATAATTTTTACCATCGGTGGCCGGGAGTACTTTGCTCATCAGCCCTTCAATGGCGATAGGCGGTGTTTGTGTGGCCGCTTTTAATTTTACTACTACCGGTGTGGGAGACCAGGGGGACCATACGGTGCCTCTTTTGATCCTCGCATCGTAAGTGCCGAATGAAGTTACAACCAGCTCGTGGCCGTTGGCGCCGGGTATTACCACGCCGTCTTTCCTCCACTCATATCCGTCGAAACCGGCAGTGAGGCCCAGTGTAACGTTTACTGTTTCACCGGGGCAAAATTCGTTATGCCCGTTCTGGGGCCAGGGGTTAGCTTTATGTTGCCGGTTGAGGAAAGGCCAGAAATCGGCATTGTCCCATGCGCTGTTCCAGATACCATGCCCGCCGTTGGGGTAAAGCGTCTGTTTTACGTTCGCGCCGATGGCCAGTGCAGCGTCCATCACCGCCTGGGTGGTGTTGGGGTGCGGGTTGTTGTCCAGCCCGCCCTGGAAGATCCACATGGGGATATACTGGAAAACGTTCACCTGGTCGCGGTAGGCAATGGAGCAACCGCTGATAGGTAAAAAGCCCGCAACCACTTTGGGATAACGGAACATGAATTCCCATGTTTCGGTACCGCCTGCGGAAAGGCCGTTTACGAAGATCCTGTTCTCATCGAGCTTATTGTTGGTGATCAGCTCGTCCAGGATCTGTTTGATAAAATCATACTGGGGATTACCGAAGAAACCGGTGGTGCTCTGCGGAACGAGAATAAACCCGTCGAATTTACCATTGTCTACAGCCGCGCAGAATTTGCCGCCGCCATGGTAAAGGGAATATTCGTTGTCGTAGATGCCGCCTGATTCGCCGCGGCCATGGAGGAAGATCATGATGGGGTACTTCTTTCCATCACTTACGCCCTGCTGATAGGTTTTAGGGAATTTCAAACGGAAAGGCATCCCGCTCAGATAATAAGCTTTGTAGGAGTCCTTGTTTGTGAAATTCACCGCGGTCCGTGGGGTTCGTACCCACTTCTCGATGGTGCCCCATGCTGGCGTTGCAGGGGGATTGTTGGGGTCATAATTAATTACGTTATCCCCTGAATTAAATACCTGCGCCAGGCCATCGTGGAAGTAACCCAGGCAGAAAAGAAGGATAAGTGAGTAAATTTTACGCATATGGTAAGTGTTTCAGTTATGAACTGTTTTGCTTACCCAGCACGGAATTGAAAAAATGTTTTATTCCACTCAATGCTGAGTGGCTTTTCATGAGAGGATGGTCAAAAATAATTGGGCAGGCTTTAAATGAGGATAAGGTTGGGGTATATTTCAGGATGTAAAAGTATATATTTTTTTCGATCGTACAATTATTTTTAGGCAATTAACAAATAATTTAAATATATACCGTAACCTAAGCCTCTTTTGCCACTGCTGTTGAGCTGCGTTTCCGGGGCCCATGGAGGTAATAGCCAATGAACGTATACCTTACCAGCCAATGATAGCTTAAAAGCCCTGCCAGCAAGGTGATGGCAATGCTGACAAAAAATTTTCCGGGGCCCCATACCGGCATTTTTCCCAGCCAGGGTTCCACTAAATTCAGGATGCCCACATGCACCAGGTAGATCCAGTACGAGGAATCCGACAAATAACGCAGGAATGGTTTTTCAGCGTTCACCCAGCGAAGGAATATGCCCATTACGCCGGTTACCAGCAGTACAGTGGTTACTGTGGCCAGCGCTTTCAGCCATATCACCGGCCCCTGGTTTTCATTTTCCCCGGCTGCAAGCCCGAGGTAAAGCGCAATCGCAGCGCCGGCGAACGTCAGGGCGGGCGAGTACTTTTTCAGCGGCGGGAAAAACGCTTTCATGCCCGCATGCAGCACCCAGCCTGCATAGAAGAACCATCCGTAATACAGCAGGTACTCAATGCGCGGCACCAGCCCGGGCGCATATTGTATATACGTCGTTTTAAAGAGGAGCAGCGTGAGGAAAGATATTGCAGCCAGCAGCAGAAGTGCGGCTGCCGGGCGCATGCGGAACATGAGGATCCGCTCCAGGCCTCTATACCTGCGGATAAGGGGCCAGCACCACTTTATCATGGCCAGGCCGGCCAGGTACATCAGCATCAGGTAATACAGGAACCAGAGGTGCAGCGGCCCCCGCCAGATAATGATATCCCGGAAGATGGCGGCTGCGTCGGCGGCGGTAAGGTGCGCCCCGCCTTCGGTTACACGGTCGTAAACGCCCGGCAGGTATGTAAGCGGCAGAATGAAGATCAGCCCGGCTATGAATGGTATGAGAATGCGTTGCGCACGGTGTTTCATGAAAGCGGAAGCCCCGATCTTCTGGTACAGCAGCCTGAAGAAGAATCCCGCGATCAGGTAGAACAGCTGCATCCTGAAAATATGGATGAGAAAGTAAGTCAGGTCGAAAGCGATATTGCTATACACCGGGTCATGGTAAAAACCGGGGAATTCCTTTACTGTATAGGGCATCGCGGCGTGCAGCGCAACGCCGAGGAACATGGCGAGCGCCCTTAGCGCGTCCATGCTGTAAATGCGGGCCTGGTTGCCGCCGTTGCCTGTAGGTGATTGTGTCATATACGCTGGGTGGCTGGCGCTCTTTCAGCTTTTGCCCAAAGGGCAGACTGCCGTTTCATAATAAAACGGAAAAAGCCGTGGAACACAGCCAGGTTCATAAATAAAAAATAAAAAGGGATATAGAGCAACTTTACTTTCTTTTCCCGGACCGCCAGCAGGTAACCCAGTGCGGACGCGGTATAGAAGCATGCCTGCAGGATCAGCAAAAGGGTATAGAAGCTGCCGGCCTGCTGTACAACAAGAATGATGTTCGCGATCAGCGCCAGCGCCAGGCTCAGCGGAGCGAGCGTCCAGCGGAGCACGCGGTGGCCGATGTACTGGAACGAAAGCAGCCCGTACCGGAAGATGTTCAGGAGGGGGGCGAGCATCACGATGGACTGGAACCCGCCGGCCGCAATGCGCACCTTTCTTTTATATTCTTCTTTGATAGACGCTGAAGGCGCTTCCATGGCATATGCCCCGGGCTCGTAGGCGATGCGGTACCCGCTCATATTGGCGCGGAGCGATATAATAAAATCATCCAGGATCACCCCGGGCTCCACCGGCCGGTAAAGCTCCCGGCGTATGGAAAAAAGCTCGCCGGCAGCGCCTACTACTGAATAAAGGGCGGCGTCCATCCGCTTCAGCGCGGATTCATATTTCCAGTATACGCCTTCCGTGCTCTCGGCGCCGTTACCGTCGCCGGCCACTACTTTCTTTTCGCCGGCCACACCGCCGGTAAGCGGATCGCTGTAGTGGCGGGTGATATTAGTGATGGCGTCAGCGTTCAGGAGGGTATTGGCGTCGCAGAAAATAACGACGGGTGCGCTTACCCGCTCCAACGCCCGGTTGAGGGCGGCCGTCTTGCCGCGGCGGGCGGGTTCATGCATCAGCTGCACGGCGGGGTATTCCCGGACAATATCCGGCGTACCGTCCGTTGAACCGTCTGTAATAAATATAATATCCAGCAGTCCGGGGGGATAGTTCAGCGCCAATGTGTTCTCTATCTTCTCACGGATAACGGGCGCCTCGTTATAAGCGGCGATCACCAGCGCGGCGGGCGGCGTAAAAGGAGGGAAGGGCTTTGCCCGGCCTGAAAACATCCGTTTGATCTTTAC